>NZ_JBQHWJ010000008.1:0-44921 GCF_052064035.1 Bulleidia sp. HCP3S3_C9
AGAGTGGCCAACTACCGAGAACTGTTACAATTCGGAACTCTTTCCTTATCTTCTTCGATAAATGACATTCAAAAAGTTATCTTTTGCTTGACAAAGGTCATTTCATAACAGTTGTTCTAAACCTTTGATTGATAGATAATTTGCTTGCACAGGAACTATGACCTCATTTGATGCAACTAAAGCATTCAATGTCAGCATTCCAAGTGATGGCATACAATCAATCAAAATATAATCGTAGCCATTTGCTATCTGTTGAAGGAGTTGTTGAAGAATTCTCTCACGGTTCATTGTGTTAACGAGTGAAACCTCAAGACCGGATAAAGTGATGTTTCCAGGTATGTAATCTACTCCCTCCTCGTGTTTACGAATAACCGTTTCACATGAGATAGGTGATTCGTCCTTTATTCCTTCGAGTAAGTCTGTAATTGTATTATTCAATTCGTCTGGGAAATCATGTCCTAAGCAAACTGTTAATGAACCCTGCAGATCCAAGTCAATCAGTAATACTCGATAACCATGGTTTGCTAATCCAATTCCTAGATTTAAAACTGTGGTGGTCTTTGCGGTTCCACCTTTTTGATTTACGACACTTATTATTTTCGTTCTCATATTTTAGCTATCCTTTTCATATTTTTTGTTACAAGCGATTTGTCATTGGTTCATTATATAAAGCACTTAACCAGTAGTTTTTCGGATTTTTTATACTCAAGACCAATTCTGGTGTTTCACTACGTTTATTTAGAAGATCATTTATACACCAATAATCTATTTTTTTGAATTGCCGTTTTATTGTTTCTAAATCACGATATTCTCCAGCAATCTTCATCTTACTTCTTTTACTCGTCATGATTTCTGTAATAAGACCAACAATATTGTCCAAAAGTTCAACTTCCCAATCACTTACGCAATCATATTTCAAACTCTCATATTCGATTTGTGTTTTTATTTTTGTTTCAACATTTTCGTAATTAATTAGGTCTTTCAATCGATCATCAGTTATTGATTGTGAAGCATTACATAGTTCTAGTAACTTAGATTGATTGATATTTGTATTATTAGTATTTGTCTTATTTATTCTTTGTAGTGGTGGATTCTCCGGATATGGATTATCCGTATACGGAAAATCCGTAATTGGCACTTCCACATTCGAATTATCCGCATCCGGGAATTCCGTATGTGGTCTATTTGATTTATTCGACTCCATATTCGGATTTTCCGTACATGGTTTATCTGTTGAATCATTACCGATATTTTCCAAATTATTGCTTTCAAGCACTAAATCAGAAACGTAATACACAATTCCTGTGATTTTACCTTTCTTGTCTTTTGTTTGTTCTCGTTTCAAATAACCTGCATTTTCTAATTCTTTCAATCCACCATACAAGCTATCTCTTCCGTCTTTAGCACGTTTTATAAGATCTGCTATACTATATGACCAATCATCTGGAAAAGATAACATTACTGCTAAAATTCCTTTAGCTTTCCAACTTAATTTTGAATTATTTTGTAATACTTCGTTATCAATTTGAGTAAATGCCCTTCTTCTTCGATTTTTAAATTCCATGTTTATCTCCTTTCTAGCGTCCAAACAAAAAGAGACGCAAATTTACATGAATACGTAAATTCCCATCTCTTCTTTTATTCATATATATAACGTTTAAGACGTATCCATCGTCTCCAGGTCTACACAGACTCTAACTAAAAACGAGTCAATTTTCGACTTTTGTAGGCTTCCATCTGAATTTTTCTTAAAGATGAAACCATCAAAAAAGTGCTTAAAATAAAGGATTTCTGTTAGTTCATCCGAGTTAGCAACGCGATAGTCTCCACATGTACAGTTTGTGGAAACATATCACACGGTTGTACTTTTTCTAATTGATAGCCATTCCCTGTAATGATTTTCACATCTCTAGCTAATGTTGCTGGATCACAAGATACATACACTAATCTTTCAGGGGCAATCTTAAATATTGCATCTAGTGTATCTTTAGAACATCCTTTTCTAGGAGGATCTACAATCATCGCATCAATTTTAATATTTGAAGCAATTAGCTGATTTGCACCATCAGATGCATCCGCATTCATAAAATGAATATTGTGAATATCATTTGCCTCCGCATTGATCTTAGCATCTCTAATCGCATCCGCCACAATTTCAATCCCATACACTTCTTTTGCTTTCTTTGCACCAATGATACCCATCGTACCAGTACCACAGTAAAGATCCAATAATGTTTCTTTTCCTGTTAATTGTGCATATTCCAAAGCTGTAGAATATAAAACTCTTGTTGCGTATGGATTAATCTGGAAGAAAGATCTTGCGGATATTCTAAACTTACATCCTAACAATTCTTCTTCAATATACGGCTTTCCCGCAATCAATACTTCTTCACCATCAAGAATTACATTATCTTCTCTACGATTAATAATGCATGATAAAGAAGTAATATTTGGATATTTCTCTTGTGTTAATGCAATCAGTTTATCACTATTTTCAAATGACCAGTTTCTCACCACAAAACAAACCATGACTTCACCACTCACATGTGCATGTTTAATTAACACATGACGAATTTCTTTTCCACAATGAAATTCTTCAAAAGCCTGTTTAAAGAAGTGTGTTAATTCATTTGATAATTCCGTTTGAACATGACAGCTGTCATACGATACAACACGGTTTGTATGATTCTGATAGAAACCCATCTCTACTTTTCCATCTCTTACCTGTACAGGTACCTGTACCTTGTTACGATAATTCCAGTATGGTTCTTCTTTCAAGATTGGAAGTGGCTCGATTTCAATTCCAGCATTCTTGTGAAAACAATCTTTCACTTTTCCCATTTTGAATTCACGCTGTGCATAATCATCCATATGCTGCAGCTGACATCCACCACATGGTCGATACACAGAACACTTTGGTTCCACTCTATGTTCAGATGGTCTCAAAATCTTCACTACTCTGCCATAGCCATAGCTGCTCTTCATTTTTGTAATACCGATTTCTGCTTCTTCACCAGCAAGCAAACCAGGCACAAAAATCACCACATCATTGATTCTTGTAACTCCAGCACCTTCAGATGAATATCCAGTACATGTAGCGGTATAAATTTCATTCTTTTTCATTTCCATATAGTTTCAATAAAAGGGACATACTGTCCCTTCTTCCTTATTATTCTGCAGGTTGTTCTTCACCAGATGCATCATCATTAGGTACATCTTCACCACCAGTGATTTCACCACCATTTTGCTGCGCTTCAGCACTTGCACTTGCTGCAGCCTGACGATCAAGAACAGCTTGTCTCAACTTATCCGCAACAGCCTGATCCTTCGCAACAGAAACTGTCTGTTTCTGAGGTTCTGCCATATTTGATGTCTTTGTATCAATAACATAAATAAAGTTTTCACCTTCTGCATCCGTTCTTTCAGGAAGTGTATATACATGAATTTCCAGATCATACTGCTTCTTAGAATCAGTCTTTGTGAAATATACAGCTGGATCAAGAATAGAAGCAACTGTGTTATATACTTCATCTGCTTTTGCATTTACAGTTTCTTCATTTGCATCATCCGCAACATCAACATATACACGTAATGTAGCTGTTGTCATTGTAACAAATGCATTATCCTGACCACCAAGAGCCTTCACTGCACTTTCAACGTCATTCATCTGATTCTTTGTAATTGCAGGATCTAAATCACCTTCAAAACGATTTCCAAGTACTGGTGTACCAGTATCCATACTGGATGAAAATAAGATCCAGCCAAGTACAACAAATGGTGCCAATACCAAAATCAAGCAAATAGTAAACAGAATACCTGTACGATGTGTCTTATTTTTTTTCTTAAGAGATCTAGCTGTCTCTTTTGTTTTGTTTTGTGTCATTTATCTTTCTCCGTTCTTCTATTTTAAACTTTTTGAAAGGATTTGACTACTCACCAATACGCTTCTGTAGTTCTTCTTTGATCAACTTATTAACAATTCCACCGTTTGCTTGTCCCTTGGATTTCTTCATAACCTGTCCCATCAAGAAGCCAAGTGCTTTGCCCTTGCCATTCTTGAAGTCTTCAATTGCCTGAGGATTTTCATCCAGAGCTTCCTTGACCATTGCTTCAATGGCACCAGTATCACTCATCTGTTTCAATCCCTTCTTTTCAGCAACTGCTTCAGGATCTTCACCATGCATCATTTCATCAACAACCTGTTTTGCCTGTGCATTAGAAATCTTTCCATCTTCAATCATGCCCACAAGCTTTGCAAGCATTTCAGGCTTCAATTCACAAGTTTCAATTGTCTTCTCATTTGCATTCAACCATGCAGATACATCAGACAACAGCCAGTTACATGCAATCTTTGCATTCTTTGTGAATTTCATTACTTCTTCAAAGTATTCACTCATTTCCTTGTTAGAAATCAAGATTGCAATATCGTGTGCACTTAAACCATATTCCTTTGAATATCTTTCCTTACGAGCTTCCGGAAGTTCAGGCATATGATCCTGAATATCCTTGATCCATTCATCGCTCAAACGAATAGGGAAAATATTAGGTTCAGGGAAGAACTTATAGTCAACATTGCTTTCCTTAGAACGCATTGCAATTGTTGTACCAGTCTTTTCATCAAATCTTCTTGTCTGCTGAATTACCTTTTCACCATTTTCAAGAAGTTCCTTCTGGCGCTTGATTTCGTAATCAACTGCCTTGCCAACATGAGAAATAGAGTTGATATTCTTGATTTCACACTTTGTACCAAGTACGCCACTTCCCTTAGGAGAAATAGATACGTTCGTATCACAACGCATAGAACCTTCTTCCATCTTGCAGTCGCTGACACCAATGTAATACAGCGTCTGTCTCAATGCTTCTACATATGCTTCAGCTTCTTCACCAGAATGCATGTCAGGTTCAGATACGATTTCAACAAGTGGTGTTCCCGCACGGTTAAAGTCCAATAATGAGAACTTTGTTAAATGGAACTGTTTCGCAGTATCTTCTTCCATGTGAATACGATTAATGCGAATCTTCTTCTTTCCACTCTTTGTATCAATTTCTACATATCCATTTCTTCCAATTGGATGAAACTGCTGTGTAATCTGGAATCCCTTTGGAAGATCTGAATAGTAATAGTTTTTACGATCAAATTTCACAAGTGGATCAATTGTCAGATTCAATGCTGTACAAGCCATTACTGCTTTTCTTACAGCTTCCTTATTTACTTCAGGTAATGTTCCAGGATGACCTAAATCAATTTCATTCACGCAAGTATTTGCTTTACGTCCAAAGGAAGTAGGTGCTCCAGAGAACATCTTTGTGTTTGTTTTGAGCTGGCAGTGAATTTCAATACCAATCGTTACATCGTATTCCATTGTTACTTCACCTCAACTTTCATATCTTTATATCCGGTGATATTTTCAATCGCAAGACCAATATTGAACATATCACTTTCACACCATGCTGGTGTTGTAATGTTAATACCAATTGGACATCCTTCTTCAAATCCCATTGGAACAGTCATGGAAGGATATCCTGAGAAGTTACCCATTGCCATATAGTTTTCCGCGATGAGATTTTCATCAGATAACTGATTAGATAACTGATCCTGATCTTCATCCTTGTTGATGAATGGTGCAATATTTCCACTCGCTGGAGCAACAATTGCATCATATTCCTTGAAGCATTCATTCATTGCATCTACAACGACTCTTCTAACTTTCTGTGCTTTTCTGAAGATTCTTTCCTGGTTTGCTTCAAACAAGCCATAAGAACCAATGACAAATCTTCTTCTAATCAATGGACCAAATCCCTTTGTTCTAGAATTTGTCATGATAGCTTCCATATCTTCGCCATCTTCTCTCACACCAAAACGGATACCATCCAGATTAGAATCATTAGATGTAGCTTCACAGTTTGCGATAATAAAATATGCTGGAAGAATTGCACGCATCATGTCGTTATCAAAATCATAGACATCAACAATTGCACCCTTCGCTCTTAACTGATCCATCAAATCATTAAACATCTTCACTGTTTCCTGATTAGAAATATTTTTAATCACATTTCCAATGACCGCAATCTTCTTACCCTTGATATCATCATTTAATAAAGCACTGTAATCAGGCACTTCATTATAAGAAGATGTCATATCTCTTTCATCTCTGCCAGCCAGTACTTTCAAAGTAGCTGCAGCATCTTCAATAGAACGTGTGAAATATCCAACATGATCTAAAGAAGAAGCATACTGGATAATTCCATATCTAGAGATTCTTCCATATGTAGGCTTGACACCAACAATTCCACAGAAACTTGCTGGCTTACGTACAGAGTCACCTGTATCAGAACCAATTGCCATTGGTACAACACCACTTGCGACTAAAGCAGCTGATCCGCCAGAAGATCCACCTGTCATACGTCTAGTATCCCATGGGTTATATGCTGGACCTGTAAAACATGTTAAATTTGTACCACCCATAGCAAGTTCATCCATGGATGCTTTTGCGATGCACACTGCACCAGCCTTTTTAAGCTTTGTTACAATTTCAGCATCATATACAGGAACATAATTGCTTAAAATCTTGCTTCCTGCAGTTGTACGAATTCCTTTTGTATTAACATTATCTTTCAATACAATTGGAACACCATAAAACGCACCATCTTCTGGCAATTCTTTTAACTGTTCTTCAGGATCAACAAAAGTGATAACCGCATTTAACTTATCTTGTAAAGCCTGTGCTTTTTCATATGCTTCTTTTACACGACTTTCAACATTATTTCTATCTTTAGCCATTTCTTCAATCATTTACTTTACCACCTTTGGAAGAACGAAATGTCCTTCTAACTTCTTCTTGACGTTGCTCATTGCTTCATCCTGTGTAATAACGTTGCTGACAACATCTTCTCTTAAGAATGTTGTCGCAGCTTCAAATGGGTAGATCATTTCTTCTACGCCTTCTGTATTCACCGCATCTAACAAAGCCATTTGAGATTCTAATGTTCCAAATTCATGAACAATGCTATCTGCTTCTTCATCAGATAGATCAAACATCAAATGATGTGCTAGTGTTTTAAAATATTCTCTATCCTTTTTTTCTTCCATATTTATTACCTTCTTCGACAAGTAACAATTTTACCGTTTTAATCGTATATTTTCAACATATGCTCAACTTGTTATACAATAAATACATGAGCAAAGAACTAGAAATCAGCACAATTGGATGCCCATTTAGAAAAAACAATAAATTATGTACATCAGAGATTCGTTTATTTAAATCATTGCCAAAAGATGTCCAGGAAGATCTAGTAAATCATTCCGATCATATTCAATATCCAAAAGGAAAAATCATTGCACAGGAAGGAGATAAAATTGATTCAGTTCTCATCATTCGACATGGTCGCATCAAAACATGCCGCTATGATGCAAATGGTGAAGAATATATCATGGATGTCTTGCATGAAGGTCAGGCAATCTGGCATGATATGTTTCTGAATGACTACACATATCATTACAGTATTGTTACGTTAACCACAACAATGGTATGCAAGATCAAGCGAACAGATTTTATGCATCTATTAACAAAATATCCAAATGCAACAATGTCATTAATTGCAATGCTTTCAACAGAACTACAGGAAGCAAAAGAAAAAGCACAACTGCTTTCTGTCCGTCAGCCTTTGATACGTTTAGCAGGATTCTTGATCAGCAAAGATTCCACATGTACAAACCATGTCATCTGTATGAAGCTGGATGATATTGCCGCATCCATTGGATTACGTGCAGAAACTGTATCTAGATGCATCAGTAAACTAGAAGAACAACAACTCATCACACGTTTAGGGCAAGGAAAATTAAAAGTAACCAATCGATTAAAACTATTAGAATTATACAATTCCAGAAATATCAGCTGAAATTTGATTATAATCAAAGAATTCTTTTTTGAAGCAGAGTACCTTTCTATATGTGAGTTCATCTCCATAATAGAAAGGTATTTTTTATGACACTGGCAAATGTACATTCCATTGAAACATTTGGATCTGTAGATGGTCCTGGATTACGTTATATTCTTTTTTTGAAAGGATGTCATTTACGTTGTGCTTTTTGTCATAATGCAGATACATGGGATCTCAACAGCGATGATCAGCGCAGCGCAGATCAAATCCTGGATCACGCAGAAAGATATCGCAGCTATTGGGGAAGTGAAGGTGGAATTACCGTCAGTGGCGGCGAACCTCTTCTTCAAATTGATTTTCTGATTGAGCTATTCAAAAAAGCAAAACAAAGAAACATCAACACATGTATTGATACTGCAGGAGAACCTTTCACAAAAGAAGGTGAATGGTTTACAAAATTTGAAGAATTAATGCATTATACAGACATTCTTCTTGTTGATATCAAACATATCGATCGGAACAGGCATATCCGTTTAACAGGTAAGCCAAATGACAATATCTTAGAAATGTTTCAATATTTAAGTGCAATAAACAAACCCATCTGGATCCGTCAGGTACTCGTTCCGGGATGGACAGATGATATAGAAGACCTAAAGAAAACAAGAGCATTTATTGAAACACTTTCAAACGTCAAAAAAATTGAAATTCTCCCATATCACAATATGGGGGCATATAAATGGGAAAAACTAGGCATGAAATATCCTTTAGAAGGTGTAGAAGCACCTGATCAAGAATCCATTGCGCTAGCCGACAAGGTATTACACGGAGAAATCCGTTAATAGATAAAAGAAAGGAATATTACAAATGAAACAAGAATGGAGAAATTTTAAAGGTGGTCATTGGGTAGATGACATCAACGTACGTGACTTTATTCAAAACAACTACACACAGTACGATGGCGATGAATCATTTTTAGCTGATGCTACTGAAGCAACAAACACACTTTGGGACAAAGTACAGGCTTTACAGAAAGAAGAACGCGCAAAAGGCGGCGTTCTAGAATGTGAAACTGAAATCGTTTCTTCTTTAACAGCGTATGGTCCTGGCTATATTGATAAAGCAACAAAGAATCTTGAAAAGATTGTTGGTCTTCAGACAGATAAACCACTCAAGCGCGCATTCATGCCTTACGGCGGTATTAAAATGGCGCAACAGGCAGCTGAAACATATGGTTACAAGGTAAACGAAAAGTTCGATAAGATTTTCAATGAATATCACAAGACACATAACCAGGCAGTATTTGATGCATATACACCAGAAATGAAAGCCGCAAGACACTCTCATATCGTAACTGGTTTACCAGACACATATGGCAGAGGAAGAATCGTTGGTGACTATAGAAGAGTTGCATTATACGGTATCGATCGTTTGATTGCTGGAAAACAGGAAGACTTGAATCGATGCGGTCATGGGGATATGAGTGATGATATCATTCGTCAGCGTGAAGAAATCGCAGAACAGATTCGTGCATTAAAGGGCATGAAGGAAATGGCTAAGATCTACGGCTATGATATTTCTCAGCCAGCTAAGAATGCTCACGAAGCAATCCAGTGGCTATACTTCGGCTATCTTGCTGCTATTAAAACACAGAACGGTGCTGCAATGTCTGTAGGCAGAATCTCCACTTTCTTAGATATTTATATCGAAAGAGACTTACAGGAAGGTACAATCACAGAACAAGAAGCACAGGAAATGATTGACCATATGACAATGAAGTTCCGTATGGTTAAATTCGCAAGAATTCCTTCATACAATCAGTTATTCTCTGGTGACCCTGTATGGGCAACACTTGAAGTTGGCGGACTTGGACAAGATGGAAGACACATGGTCACAAAAAACGACTATCGTTTCTTACACACACTTGAAAACATGGGTCCTTCTCCAGAACCTAACTTAACAGTTCTATATTCCAAGCGTCTTCCTGAAAACTTCAAAGAATACGCAGCTAAGATTTCTGTCAAGACAAGCAGTATCCAGTATGAAAATGATGATGTCATGAGACCAATCTGGAGTGATGACTATAGTATCTGCTGTTGTGTATCCGCAACACAGACTGGTAAAGAAATGCAGTTCTTTGGTGCACGTGCAAACTTAGCTAAGTGCCTGTTATATGCAATCAACGGTGGTAAGGATGAAAAGTTCCTTGACAAGCAAGGCAACCACATGCAGGTTGGTCCAGAATATGCTCCAATCACTTCTGAATACCTAGACTATAAGGAAGTTATGCACAAATATGATCTCATGTTAGACTGGTTAGCTGGTTTATATGTTAATATTCTTAACCTCATCCAGTACATGCATGACAAGTATTACTATGAAGCTGCTGAAATGGCACTCATTGATACAAATGTCAGAAGAACATTCGCTACTGGTATTGCTGGATTCTCACACGTTGTAGACTCCTTAAGTGCGATCAAGTATGCAAAGGTTAAGACAGTTCGTGATGAATCTGGTTTAGTTGTTGACTACAAGATTGAAGGCGACTTCCCAAGATACGGAAACGATGATGATCGTGCAGATGAAATCGCTGTATGGTTACTCAAGGAATTCATGCATAAGATTGAAAAATATCACACATACAGAAATTCCGAACCAACAACATCTATCCTTACAATCACATCTAACGTTGTTTATGGCAAGGCTACAGGTGCTCTGCCTGATGGAAGAGAAGCATATGCTCCATTCTCACCAGGTGCTAACCCAGCATACGGTGCAGAAAAGAATGGACTGCTTGCATCTTTGAACTCTGTTGCCAAGGTTCCATATGAATATGCATTGGATGGTATCTCAAATACACAGACAATCTCTCCAAGTGCATTAGGTCATACAGAAGACGAACAGAAGAAGCAGCTTGTAAATGTATTAGATGGTTACTTTTCTCAGGGTGCACATCACCTCAATGTTAACGTGTTTGGTATCGATAAGCTAAAGGATGCTATGGAACATCCAGAAAAGCCAGAATATGCTAACTTCACGATCCGTGTATCTGGTTACGCTGTTAAATTCATTGACTTAACTCGTGAACAGCAGTTAGACGTTATCGCAAGAAACGCTCACGAAACACTGTAATATTTAAAAAGATCTGAACTTTGAAAATTCAGATCTTTTTTATACTTTCTTTTCCATTGTCATGTTCATTGGCGTCATACCTAAGGATTCATAGAAACGTATTGCATCTTGATTGAATGACCACACCGTTAGTTCAATACCTGTTGCTTCATATGCTTTTGCTACATCAGCTGCATAATCATATAGTTCACGGCCAATGCCACTCTTTCGATGATTCTCATCCACAACCAGATCACTGATGTAGAAAACATTTCTATCATTCACAACTTCATATCTCGGTTTCACATGATGTTCCATCATTAATAAGCCAACAATTTCATCATCTTTGACATACACATAATGGAAATATTCATCCTGAAATAATTTTTCAAAATAAGATTGACTCAATGCATCTCCATCCAGAAAGATATCTGGACGATTAACATAGTGCAGCTGATGAACCTGCTTCATCAGCTTTTTTACACCCTCATAATCACTTTTCAGCATTTCACGAATCATATCTTATTCACCAAACTGTGCAATGAATTCATCTTCAGAAATGATTGGTACGCCTAAAGACTTTGCTTTCGTATTTTTACTGCTTGTACTTGTCACATCATTATTGATGAGATAGTTTGTACTCTTTGATACGGATCCCGTCACTTTACCACCATGCGCTTCAATATATGCTTTCAATTCATTACGATTCTTATAGTGATGTACATCCCCAGTCACAACGAATGTTAAATTCTTACACTTATCATCCACTGCTTCTGCAGCAGTCTTATTCACTGTTAAATACTTCAGTAAATCTTGGTAGTCATGCAAATTCTTCTCATCTTGAAACCACTTCACAAATGCAGAACTCTTTTCACTGCCAATACCATCAATATATGCAAAACATTCAACATCTTCCGTCGTAGATGCTTTTTCAACCAAAGCACTTAAATCTTCCGCATTCAACAGCTTGCGCGCAACATCCACACCAACAAGCGGAATATTCAAAGCATAAATCAACTTAACATCATCTACTGTCTTTGCCTTTTCTAAAGAAGTCATGATATTATCAGCACTCTTTTCACCAAAGCCATCCAATTGTGCAATTTCTTCTCTATGTTCATTCAGACGATAAATATCTCCAATATTGTGGATCCATCCTTCATTGATAAATCTTGCCAATGTAGCTTCAGAAATACCATCAATATCCATACCACCCTTAGAAACAAAACGCCTGAATTTCTTCAATTTCTTTGCAGCACAATCAAGATTTGTACACTTCAATGTCTTTGTACCAGAATTTTCACTCACATGAATTTCTGTAGGCTGTCCACAAACAGGACATACAGAAGGAATTTCAAGTTTTCCTTCAATCTTAGAAACATGAATGATCTTTGGAATGATCTTGTTTGCTTTAATGACAGAAACAACAGTTCCTTTTGCCCCAATACCAAGTCTTTCACATTCCGAAATATTACATAACGATGCACGCTTTACCGTTGTTCCTTCCAGTTCTACAGGTTCAAATACTGCTACCGGTGTAATCGTAGAAGCGGCACAAGACCATTCAATGTGATCCAATGTGCTGTCTACAGATTCATCTGCCCATTTGAATGCATATCCTGCACGTGTTGCGTGATGTCCTGTGATAGAACCTGTAGAAGCATATTGTGTATCATCATATGTGATCACAAGTCCATCTACTGGATATGGATTCAAATGATTCGTTACTTTCTTTGTCCACGCATCAATTACCCCGGAAATATTTTCATAGGAAGGAGTTTGAATCACTTCATGATCAACGACCGTAAATCCAAGATCACGCAAATACTGCATCTGCTCACCCCAGGATACAATTTTCTTTTCTGTATAAACAAGCGTAAAAGGAATCCAGTGAATATTTCTACGCTTCACTTCTTCACTGTCTTTCAAAGATAAAGAACCAGATGCAAGGTTTCTTGGATTGGCATAATCTTCTCCAGACTCTAATACAAACTGTTCAAAATCCTCATAGGAAATGACAGCTTCTCCACGGATCACAAGATGTCCTTTTTCCTTGATTGTCTTTTGAATTCCATGGATTGCACCTGCCAGATGTGTAATGTTTGTTCCAACATGTCCATCTCCACGTGTAACGACTTTTGTCAGTTTTCCATTGTCATATGTCACCACAAGTGTTAACCCATCCAGTTTCCATGACAAAAAGATAGGTCTATCACTCGCCCATTTCACTAAATCTGTAACTTTCTTTGTTTTCGCAAGAGACAATGCCGGAAACTCATGTGGTTCTTTCAAACCTTGTGTATCATCACTGGATACATTAATTGTTGGAGAATCTTCTAAAACTGTACCTGTTTCTTCTTCCAGTTTCTTTAATGCATCAAATGCAGCATCCCATTCATAGTCACTCATGCGTTCCTGTTGACCATTGTAATAAGCATCACTCGCTTTATTCAATGTATCAACAAGTTCACGCATTTTTTTCATTGCTTCTGTAGTATTCATCATTCGCCCTTCTTCTTCAATCCAGGAAATATTGCGATTTTCTTTAATCCATAAGGATATGTAAATGCAATTTCAAGCATTTCTCTCTTCACTTTAATAATGATACCTTCTCCAAATTTTGGATGGATGACTGTATCACCCTTCTTAAACTTCACTTTATTTGCTTTTGGCTGTTCCACATGAATTGGTGAAGGAATTTCATCCTCATCATCATTACGACTCATAAAATCCGCAAAGCTATTCTTAAAGATACGTGCTTCACTAGAAGAAGACATCACACCTCTTTGATTAAAACTGCCTGGTGCTTCAACCATATAGTCATGGTCCATTTCTTTAATAAAACGGCTTGTCTGTCTAGGACCTTGAATAATAAAGGAAAAGCCACCTGCTTCACATACATACAAATGATTTTTAGCACGCGTAAAAGCAACATAGGCAAGTCTTCTCTCTTCTTCCATGCCATGAGATGAGTCTTCAATGGATCTCGCATTTGGAAAAATACCTTCATTGAGATCCGTAACAAATACCGTATCAAATTCCAGACCTTTCGCCGCATGCACAGTCATTAGCTGCACACACTCATTTACTTCCCCACTGTCACGATCAGTATATAAAGCAATATTCTGTAGATATTCATCCAGACTCAAATCAGGATTATCATTTGTGAAGTTCTGTAAATCCTCCTGTAAAGCTTTTAAATTTAAAAGTCTTTCATCTCTTTTTTCCTCATCCGCTTCACACATTGCTTTGACGCCGCTTTCTTCAAAAATCTTCCCAAGAAGTTCATCCAGCGGCATTTTTCCTTCACGCTCAATTGCTTTCCATCCTTCAATCATGGAAACAAATTCTTCAATTGTCTTTTTTGCCTTTCCAGAAAAAATCTGATTTGCTTTCAATACTTCATACATTGTTGAATTGTTTCTGCGTGCCTCTTCTACAATGTTATCCATTGTCTTTCCACCGATTCCACGCTTTGGACGATTCAAGATTCTTTGTAAAGCAAGATCATCTGCCGTAACGATCATTCTAAGATAACAAAGAGCGTCTTTTACTTCCATACGTTCATAGAATCGAATGCCGCCATAAATAATGTATGGAATTCTAAGATCAATCATTGCTTTTTCAAGACCACGAGAAAGATAGTTAGAACGATACAGAATTGCGATATCAGAATATTTTTTCCCTTGTGTATGAAGTTTCTGGATCATTCCCGCAATCCATGCATCTTCATATTCTTCACTTTCCGCTCCAAAATGAATGACTTTATCTTCATTCTTTTTTGATGTATACAATTCTTTCTTCAAACGATTCTTATTATTTTGAATTACACTGTTAGAAACGCGCAAGATTGCATCTGTAGAACGATAGTTCTCATTCAACATGATTGTTTTTGCATTTGGAAAATCCTTTTCAAAATGCATAATAATATCTACATTCGCACCACGCCATGTATAAATTGTCTGGTCAGGATCACCAACAACATACAAGGAAGCATTTTTACCAACAAGAAAACGAATCAATTGATACTGAAGATTATCGATATCCTGAAACTCGTCTACAAGTACATATTCAAATCTTCTCTGCCATTTTTCTAAAACAGAAGGAAAATCAGAAAACAACGTAACTGTCTTTAAAATCAAATCATCAAAATCCAGAGCATACATTTCTTTCAGACGATTCACATAATATTCATAGATTCTTGCTTTATCTGTATCATCTGTAAAGCTGCCTGCCATTTTCTTTGCAGCGTCGACACTGATCTGTGCCGTTTTATTGTTAGAAATATAGCCAACAACTTCCCCTGGCGTCAACTTAGAATCTTTGAGATCCAATTGCTTCATTGCTTCTTTCACAATAGATTTCTGATCATCTGCATCCATGATCGTAAAATTCTTTGGATAGCCCAGGCAAGAAATATCTTCTCTTAAAATACGTACACAAAGAGAATGAATTGTAGAAATCCATTTAGGTTCATCTTCTTCATGAAGCATCGTAGAAAGACGTTCCTTCATTTCCTTTGCGGCTTTATTTGTAAACGTAATTGCTAATATTTTATATGGACGTACATCTTCATCTTCAATCAAATGTACAATACGCGTTGTAAGAACACGTGTTTTCCCAGAGCCTGCACCCGCAATGATTCTTAAATACTGATCATCAGACAGTACAGCTTCTTTTTGATTCTCATTTAATAATGTAGTATCGATCATATGTTTTTCTCCATCGTTCAACTATTATATCAAAACAAAACATGAAATGTGAAAGCACATGTTATAATAGGCACGAGGTAAAAAAACATGATTTTAAAAGCTGATCAATGGAAAGATTATTCCTGCCTGGATGCAGGAAATGGAGAAAAGTTAGAACAATGGAAAGGTGTCATTTTAAGACGTCCTGATCCACAAGCTATCTGGCCAATGCATGAAAATAAACAATGGAAGAATGCAGATGCAATCTACCATAGAAGTAATAAAGGTGGAGGAAGCTGGGAATACAGAAAGAAGCTTCCAGAATCCTGGACAATCGACTATCGTAATTTAACATTCAAAGTATCTCCTACAGGATTCAAACACACAGGAATCTTCCCTGAACAGGCAGTCAACTGGGATTGGATGTATGATTTGATTTCTGCACACAAAGATGAAGAAATCCGTGTATTAAATCTATTCGGCTATACAGGATGCGCAACAATGGCATGCAGCGCAGCTGGTGCACAGGAAGTTGTTCACGTAGATGCGTCTAAAGGTATGGTACAGTGGGCAAAAGAAAATCGAGACCTATCACACCTTGAACATAACAAGATTCGTTTTATTGTTGATGACTGTTTGAAATTTGTTGAAAGAGAAAAAAGAAGAGGTCACACATACCATGGTATTTTAATGGATCCACCAAGTTACGGCAGAGGTCCAAATGGTGAAATGTGGAAATTTGAAAAAGAAATCACAGGATTAATCAAGTCCTGTCTGGAAATTCTTGATGAAAACGCTCTGTTCTTCTTAATCAATAGTTATACTACAGGATTTTCTTCCATTGTTTTAGAAGATCTGATGAAAACAATGATCCTGCCAGAACATCCAGAAGGCACTGTATCTTGTGGTGAAGTTGCAATCCCACTCCAGAATAGAGATCTATTACTGCCTTGTGGCATTTATGGAAGATGGGAAAGAAAATGATCCACGTACTTTATGAAGATAATCATGTACTTGTGGTAGAAAAACCTGTCAATATTCCTGTACAGGAAGACAGTTCTCACGACCTTGATCTATTAACGATGTGCAAACAATATATCAAAGAAACTTACAATAAACCTGGAAATGTATATCTAGGTCTGGTGCATCGCTTAGACCGTCCAGTGGGTGGCGTAATGATTTTCGCAAAAACATCCAAAGCTGCCTCTAGACTCAGTGATCAAGTACGTACACATACATTCAAAAAAGAATATCTTGCAGTATTGGATGGTACTCCAAAGAAGAAACAAGGCACGCTTGTTGACTATCTCAAAAAAGACACAAAAAACAACCGTGTCACTGTCACAAATGAAAAAGAAGGAAAAAAATCCATTCTGCACTATGATGTACTAGAAACAAAACAGAACAGGACACTTGTACATATCACATTAGAAACAGGCAGAAGCCATCAGATTCGTGTACAGTTCTCTTCTAGAAATCTGCCGCTTGTATATGATCAAAGATACAACCCACATACAAAAAAAGGACAGATTGCATTGTATGCATATCAGTTAACATTTATTCATCCAACACAAAAAGAGCCAATGACCATTTCATGTCTTCCTCCAAAAAAAGATCCATGGAATCTCTTTGAGGTAGAACAATGCCTAAAAAACACAGAAGAAAAAGACACATCAGAAAAAGTCTGCTTGTAGTTCTTGTATTAGTAATTGCCTGCGGTGTTCTAGCATTTCAGGTTCCAAAGATTACAAGTGAAGCAAAGCTGAAAGATCTTGGATATTCCAAAGAAGCAATCAAATACATTCAAAAAACAGACTATGCATCTGATATCATTCAAAATCAGTATTATTCTAAATACATGGAACAATGTATTCTAGATGGTTCTTTACAGGAAGAATACCTGCCACTCTATGCCGCAATCAAAACAGATCGTACATTAACAGATACAGATTTTCTTCTATACAATCGTTTGATGGATAAAGGATATGAAGTCGATCAGTTACAGAACCTGTTTAACAATCTGACATTCATTGAATTAACACCACTTCTGGTATTTGATTATCAATGGGATGAAAATCCATATATCCAGGATTGCAAGAATAACCGTGATCATAATAGTGAATCTTCATTTTCATTAAGTGATTCATACTATCAATTATATAAGCTTCAAAAAGAAATCCCTTCTCCACACGATACATCAGTTCTAGTAAACAGCACCTATGGTCTAACAAGTGATTTTGTACCAGACAATATTGTAGATATCAATACACAATATGCCGTCAGTGGTGTACAGCTTGTACAAGAATGCGCAGATGCATTTATTGCATTCGCTCAGGCATCTCAAGAGGCAGGTCATTACTTCTTCGCTACTGTTGGATATCGTGAATATGCGATTCAGGAAAGTGCCTATAACAGCTTTCTAACAAGAATGTCCCAGTCAGAAGCTGATAAAAACAGTATTCGTCCAGGACACTCAGAACACCAGACAGGTCTAGCAGTGAATGTAGCCGCAACATACGAAACAAACGTTGCATTTTCAGAAACAGAAACATACAAATGGATGGTTGAGAATTGCACATCCTATGGATTCATTCAAAGATACGCCAATGAAAAATCATCCATCACTGGTGTAAAAGATGAGCTTGAACATTTCCGCTATGTCGGAAAAGAGCTCGCAAAAAAGATTACAGAATCCCATTTAACATATGATGAATACTATATGTTATATCTAGCAGACTGGGATGAAAAAAGCAGTATTCCATCAAAAAAGATCTTAAAGAACATACCTGACTATGTTCAATAAGGTCTTTTTTTCAGCAGCATCAACATGTGTAAATCTAATGAAGTTTTCAAAAAAGAACCACAGAAAACACTATTATCAATGAAGCAGAAAATTTTTTGCATCTAATAATTGATTTCTTCAATATTGTTGACATGAAGAAGGATGATCTTTTCATTTATTCAATTTCTTGAAATCATCATTTTGCTTATAGTACCCAGATTTAACAAAAAAACACCTCAACCATTGGCTGAAGTGCTTATAAGAATTACATTAATTGACGGAACATTTCAAGAACTTGTTCTTTTGTAGCTTCTCTTGGGTTACCAGGATAGCAAGCATCATGTAATGCATCGATAGATAACTGTTCAAGATCTTCTTCCTTGATTCTATCATTCTTAGGGTTGATACCTACATCACTAGATAACTGCTTCACTGCGTTGATTGCTGCATCTCTATATTCTTCCTGAGACATTGCATCAACACCTTCAACACCCATAGCACGAGCAATTTCTCTGTACTTTTCACCTGTGTAGTCTCTATTGAATTCCATAGAAATTGGAAGTAAAGAAGCACAGGCAACACCATGAGGTGTGTCATAGTAAGCACTTAATGTATGTGCCATTGCATGGTCAATACCAAGACCAACGTTAGAGAAGCCCATACCTGCAATGTACTGACCAAGAGCCATACCTTCTCTGCCTTCTTTTTCATTAGCAACTGCACTTCTTAAATACTTAGAAATTAAACGGATAGCTTCCAGGTGGAACATATCTGTCATTTCCCATGCGCCCTTTGTTGTGTAGCCTTCAATCGCATGAGTCAATGCATCCATGCCAGTAGCAGCTGTTAAGCCCTTAGGCATAGAAGACATCATTTCAGGATCAACTACTGCAACGATAGGCATGTCGTGTGTATCTACACATACGAACTTTCTCTTCTTTTCAATATCTGTAATAACATAGTTGATTGTTACTTCAGCAGCTGTACCAGCTGTTGTAGGAACAGCAATGATAGGAACACATGGGTTCTTTGTTGGAGCAACACCTTCTAATGATCTAACATCTTCATATTCTGGGTTTGTAATGATAATACCAATTGCCTTAGATGTATCCATACTGGATCCACCACCAATCGCAACAATAACATCAGCACCACTGTTCTTGAATGCTTCTACACCAGTCTGTACGTTTTCAATTGTTGGGTTTGGTTTAATGTTACTGTAAAGTTCCCAAGGAATATTTTCCTTATCCAGAATATCTGTAACCTTTCCTGTAACACCGAACTTCACGAGATCTGGGTCAGAAGCAACAAATGCCTTCTTGAATCCATGTGCCTTGATTTCTGTAGCGATTTCGTTGATTGCACCTGCACCATGATAAGATGTAGGATTTAATGAGATTTTGTTTGCCATTTTGTAAACACTCCTTTATATGCTTTCAGTTTAAATCTTGTGAAAACAAAAACAAGTTACACCTTCGCAAAAGTGTAACTTAATAACTTATAATCCTTGTTCATTCACAAAAGCATAGAAGTCTTTTTCCTGCTGTGCATCATTTTTGGATACTGTTCCAACAGGCATTGCATACATGATAAATTCTTCTTCTCCATCAAGACCAAAAGCTTCATCACTTACTTTACCATTGACAGCACCGATCGCACATCCACCAAGTCCAATACTTGTACATGCAAGATACAGATTTTCAGTAATATGACCAGCATCACACATAACCATACGGTGTGCATAGATACCATATCTCCACTCTGCACGATAACATACAAAACTGTAATAAAATACAATATTTGCTTTACAAGCCCAGTCTTGTTTCTGCAAAGAAACAGAAATAAAGTCATGCAGATCATTATCTTCTTTTAACATTTCAATCTGATGATGCATTGGAAGATAATGATAATAACCATCTTTCAAGCCATCCACATTCTGAATGACCATATAACATTCAAATTCATGTCTTGCACCACCACAAGGAACTGTTCTAAGCGTTGCATAAGATTTGCCACGAATTTCCTTTACACCCTGTGTACACCATAACAAATATGACAATTCCAATAATGACATTTTCTGTTGTGTATATACACGATGTGATTGTCTTGTATTAATCACATGCAGGAAATCATTATCAATTGTTAAATGTTCAAAGTCAGTTGGCAAAGCAATGATATTAGATGTCATTGCTTCCTTGACTAAAGGTGGCTGTGGTTTTTTCAGATCCTGATCTGACTGATAGTCTGTTTCTTCTTCAACTAGAGGTTTCAAAGAGTTTCTGCCTTCTCGCATTCTTCTTTCAATTTCTTCTTGATTCATAGTTCTGCCACTGCTTCAATTTCACAAAGCAGTCCCTTTGGCAAAGTCTTCACAGCGACACAGCTTCTTGCTGGTTTAGATGTAAAATACTTTGCATATACTTCATTAAATGCCGCAAAATCAGCCATATCACTTAAGAAGCAAGTTGTTTTGATTACTCTAGAAGCATCACAACCCGCTTCACTCAAAATAGCCATAACATTTTTGCAAGACCATTCAGCCTGTGCCTGAATACCTTCAGGAGCTTCCCCATTGCCTGGATCTACGCCCAGCTGTCCAGATGTGATCAAAAATCCATTTGCGATATATCCTTGTGCATAAGGACCAATAGCGGCAGGCGCATTTTTTGTTACGATTTCTTTCATTTTCATTTACCTCATTTAATTAAGTGGAAATTTGTCTGCCTTCCTGCTAAGAAGTATTTCTTTCCATCTCTTAACATGATATCAGATTCCATACTGAAGATTTGCTTTTTTCCAAAGAATTCTACCGCAGCATTCAATTCCAGAGAATAGCATGTCGCATCATGAATGATATAGTCACCTTCATGTTCTACACCATCTTGATGATCCCATAGTCCAATCGTTGGCCCAGCAGCATGTCCATCAAATCCAAGTGGATGAGAATAGATGCATGGTTCGATTCCTTGCTTCAGTGCTTCTTCTCTTGCTTCTTTCAAGACTGCATTGCCACTTTTTCCTGCTTCAAATTTATCAAGTGTAATATCCTGCAGGCGATTGACTGTAGCCATAGCATCTTTCAATTCCTGTGGCGCATCCACTTCTCCATTCTTTAAGATATATGCCATCTCTTGTGTATCTGTACAAAGACCCAGATAGCGAAAACCAATATCACAATGTAATACATCTCCAGGCTGAATGATATCTTCTCCTTCAATATCTGCATCTTTTCGAATAATAGAAGTTTCAAAATCAAACCATGGATCCAGTCCAAGACTTCTTGCTTTTTTCATCATCCAGAATCTCACATCATCATTTGTTGTGACGCCAGGATGAATCACTTTAGAAGAATATG
The DNA here is from genome assembly GCF_052064035.1 of Bulleidia sp. HCP3S3_C9. Lineage (NCBI taxonomy): Bacteria > Bacillati > Bacillota > Erysipelotrichia > Erysipelotrichales > Erysipelotrichaceae > Bulleidia > Bulleidia sp. HCP3S3_C9. The sequence goes on from NZ_JBQHWJ010000008.1 coordinate 21,818, forward strand.
CTTCTTTGATCAATGCATGCGCCATCTGTACGATACCATTGTATGCATTCATTTCTTCATCAATTCTTGTTTCCAGCCACCCAATACAAAGCGGTTCTGCAGAAACAACTTTATTACGATCTTCTTCATATAAAGCATTCATTACTTTTAAATACAGACTATGTGACAAACCATCTGCATACGCGTCATATTCTGAATAATCCAAGCCAATTTTCTTTGGCTGCATTTCATGAATAACTCTGCCTAGACATTCCCATTGCGTTTCTGGTGTTCCACTCACTTTTACACCTTTTTTATTTTCCAGGAAATATTTATCATTTCCCCATACCGCATCCTTCGGATTCAGCCAGCAAGGTGTATAAAGATGAGCAATATCCGGTACAGGATGTGTTAAAGAAAATCTTTCTACACTGCCATCTTTCTTCAAATGCATAATTAAGATCGTCAATCTTCTCGCAGAAATCATCAACGCTGGCGATAATGTACGGAATACAGGATCCTCATTATGTTCATTATTACAGATGATCCATGTATCAATACCACTTCTTTGCATAATCATTGGCAGTACTGTATCCAGTCTTTTTACAAGCCAGCGATCAATGATTTCACATTGTTTCCGATACGATACAACCTTTTCTTTTAATGTATCAAAAGAAGGAATATCCATTAAAAAATCTTCGTTTGATATGTTCATAGTACAAAATCTCCATCATCCATAATAACAACTGTTTTTCCATCATGTGTAATGCCTTCCACATGATAATGTTCTGTACCAACCATAAAATCATGATGGCAGCTCGCAACATTCACACCATGTTTTAATAGCTCTCCTTCATCCATATCTGTTCCATTCTCAATATTTGTAGGAAAACTAGAACCAAACGCCAAATGAGAAGCTGCATTTTCATCAATCAAGCCATTATAGAATAATCTTCCAATCTTATTGATTGGTGATTTCTTAGAAACAAGTGCAATTTCACCAAGTCTTCTGCTCCGATCATCATGAAACAAAGCATCTTTCAAAAACTCAACGTTTTCTTTTGCACCACAATCAACAGCTATTCCATTCTCAAAGCGAATCCAGAAATCTTTCACAAGCTTTCCATTGATCATCAATGGTTTAGAAGCATATGCAATTCCATCCACATGATCACGATGCGGATCCGTAAAGATTTCTTCTGTTGGCATATTCGCAATATATTTTGCTTTCACTTTAGCTTCACCCATATCTGCAGCAGAACACCAGATATGATTTTCAACAAGCTGCACTGTTAGATCAGTACCAAGTTCACTTGCTAAATGCAGAGATTGAAACTGATATTGATTCAATACATCACCAACTTTTCTAAGACGATCACAATGATCATCCCACGCTTTCAAAGGATCATCCTGATCAATGCGCATCATGCATGCAATATCTTTTTCAAGCTGTGCCATTGCATCACTTTCACTCATTTCAGGATAAACAGTATTTGCCCACTCCTGCGTTGGATAGGCTGTACCTGTCCATTGCAGCGTACCATCATGGATATATTTTCGAACGACATTTCTCACTTCATTTCCAGCATAGGCAAGTGCCATAGCATTTTCATCGCTGACGCCATCCATCAAGCCAGGATATGTACCCATCAAGCCAATCTGCACACAATCATTTCTCAAAAAATAATCCAGTTCTTCTTTTTCAAAATCATATACAACAGAGCATTGTTCCTGAGACAAATATTTTCCACGCAATTTCTTGATCACAGGATCAGAAATAGAAACATGCACATCCTTCGCACCCTTCAACAATGCTTTTTCACAAATGATACGCGCAAGAGGCAATGTATCAATACAGCACTGCAAAAGCAGATACTGTCCTTTTTGGATGTTTACTCCCTTTTCAATTAAAACATCCGCATATTTTTCTAACAATTCTTTAGAATACATATCAGGCATCCTTATGTAATTCTTTCAAAATCATATCTTTCACTGCCTGATATGTCTTATCCGCATCTTCACTCTTCACAACATTCTGGAATAATGGAGCCAGTTCCATATCCATTTTTGCCTTATTGATACGACGCGTTGCACTTGCTTCATCATCCTGATAGATTTCATGAATTGTACTCTCTAATTCATCAATGGATGCTGGAGTAATAAAGATTGCAAGTGCCTCAGGTAATTCCAGCTTGATTGGGCCAACACCTTGCGCTTCTACTGTAATCAGCACATTTTTTCCAGTATCTCTTAAAAATTCCACCTGATTTTTAGGTGTTCCATAATACCATCCATTAAATTCTGTATATTCAAGAAGATTATGATCCTTTACCGCCTGTGCAAAAGATGCAAAATCCACAAAATAGTAATCTTTTCCATCCACTTCCTTTTCTTTTTTAGGACGCGTTGTTAAAGAAACAGAATATACCAGATCTAAATCAGGATCATTTAACAAACGATTTGTCAGGTCATGTTTTCCTACAGAACATGCACCACTCAAAATTACAACTAAACCTTTTTTCATATTCTTACGCCTTCTTCTCTACATTTGCAATAATTGTTGTTAATAATGTATATGCTCTATCAAAGCTAGCTAAATCAAGAAATTCATCTGGTGTATGACAGCCATGAGAAACCGGTCCACATGTAATAATGTCCATACCACCATCCACCTGTGTAAATACAGCACATTCTAATCCACCATGTCCTGCATTCTCTTGCAGCTCTTTTCCATCATACAAAGAAGCAAATACCTTCTTGAATGTTTCTCTCATCTTTGAATCTGGATCATAGTTCCACGCTGGATATCTTGCCATTGTTTCTACGTTTCCACCTGTATAGGAAGCTAAACACCTGATATGATCCACATCATCATCAATTGCCTCTTCTAATGCACTGCGGATCGAAGAATTACAGATCACATTCTTTCCTTCCGTTTTTACAATTCCTAAGTTCAAGCTTGTTAATGTCAATCCTTCAATCGCCATCGAACGATGCTGAAAGCCATTGTCTACAAGATACAGATAATCAATGACATGCTTCGTGCTTGTCTGATCCATGCATTCATTACACGTTTTTACCCTTTCAAATACTGTTTGAAAGCCAGGATCAGAATGTTCAAATTCCACAGAGATTTTTTCTGTTTTCTCTTTCACGAGATCTTTCAAATAATCTGCATCATTCTCAGAAGCAAATACCGCAACAGATTCTCTAGAGATGGCATTATCTTTTGCACCGCCATTGAATGACACTAAAGAAACATCCACACCATCATTCATCATTTCTTTTAAAATTCTTGCGACTAGCTTATTCGCATTTCCTTTTTCCTTATGGATTTCACCACCAGAATGACCACCTGTTAGTCCTGTCACCTTCAATTGATAACAAGGATTGCTTTGCTTTTGAAACGTACATGCAATTGTATTCACAGCCTGGATTCCGCCTGCAGAAGAAATTCCTGTTACAACTTCTCCACCGCCATCTAATGAAATCATACGATGAGAGTGCAGAAGAGATTTATCCATTGCCAAAGCACCGCAAAGACCAACTTCTTCCTGTACTGTAAAAACACATTCCAGCGGTGGATGCTTCAAAGAATCATCCGCTAGAATTGCAAGCATCTGCGCAACACCCATGCCATCATCAGCACCAAGTGTTGTACCTTTTGCACGCAGTCTTCCTTCTTCATCCACATAGGTTTCAATTGGCTGTGTCTCAAAATCAAAATCCAGTCCCGCAACAGCTTCACAAACCATATCTAAGTGTCCCTGCAGCATCACAGGATCATAATCACGATACCCATCAGATGCATCTTTATAGATCACCACATTCCACATAGCATCCTGTACATATCTCAAATGATGTTCTTTCGCAAAAGAAACAACATAATCACTGATTGCCTTTTCATGACAGGAACCATGAGGAATCTTACAAATTTCATTAAAGTAATAACAATACGGTTTTGTTAAATCAAATTCCATAAACATTTCCCCTTCTATGAGAATAACCAGGCTCCACATGAAGCCTGGTTAATATCAATTAAGATAATTTTACGTATGTCAGATCAGCAGATCCCTGAGGTGTAAATTCAATACCTGTGATACCTGGCTTTAACAGATAGAATGAACCATACTGGAATAAAGGAATGTTGTAGTTCATATCCTTGATGAAGTAAGATTCAGCTTCATGTAATAGCTTGTAACGTTCATCATGATCTGTTGTTGTTTCAGCCTTGTTTACAAGTTCATCATAGTGTTCATCACTTGTAATCTTTGTAGACTGTGTATTATAGAGCCATAGGTTCATATAGTTAGAAACATCCATATAGTCTGCAGAATATGCATTTCTTGCAGCCTGGAAGTTACCAGATGTACGATCATCGAAGAATGTTCTGATTTCACCAGACTTCAATGTAACCTTAACATTGATCTTAGCTAATTGCTGCTGAAGAACCTGTGCAACTGTTGAATGTACTGTTGTATCGTTGTAGTAGTATTCAAGTTCAAGTGGGTTAGATTCTGTGTAACCCTTGCTTTCCATGATCTTCTTAGCATCGTCTAGATCTTCTGTAATGAGATCTCCACCTTCTTCACGGAAGTCACTGCCTTCTGTACTTCCAGGAAGTCCCTTTGGAACGAAGCCATAAAGTGGAACATAAAGATCACCAGCATCTAAAGCTGCACACATTTCCTTACGGTTAACAGCTTCAGAAAGGGCCTTACGAACATCCTTATCCTTAAGTGCTTCACACGTTGTTACGTCATCTGTATTCAATTCAACGTAGTAGTTAATAACACCACCTGGCATTACAAGATCGTCCTGACCTTCATACTGCTTGATGACAGAAGTATCCAGACTCTTTGCGAAATCAACTTCACCATTCTGATAAGCCATGAGCTGTGCAGAAGTATCTGTAATTACCTTATAGTCGATTTCTTCTGTAGTAACCTTGTCTGCGTTGTAGAAGTTATCATTTTTGACAAGTACAACTTCTGTAGAACGGTCAATAGATTTTAGCTTATATGGCCCAGATACTGGAGCATCTACATCATCAGCCCACTTATAATCATGTTCTGTATAAACGCCTTCCTTTGCTGGAGAATATACGCCTAGAGATGTCAGGCATGGGAAATAATCACATGGTTTTTGGAGGGTGAACACTAGTGTATCGTCATCCGTAGCCTCAACACCCAAATCTGTCATATCACTTACAGCGTTACTTTCGTTGTACTTGTCACCATTTTTAAGGTATCCAGAAATGTAGATGTTAAATCCAGCATCTGCAACACTCAAACCAAGAGAACGCTTAACGCCATACTCGAAGTCTTTTGCTGTTAGATCTGAACCATCACTCCATTTCAAACCTTTCTTTAGATGGAATGTATATGTCAAGCCATCTTCACTGACATCATAGCTGTCAGCTGCAGCAGGTTCCATTTCACCAGAGCTAGTGAGACGGTAAAGTGTTACGGCTGTTAAAGATGTTACGCTGCCAGTAATTGAATCTGATGCAATTGCTGCATCAGGATAGTTAGATTCACCTTCCATAGCTACACGGAATACACCGCTATTTGAGCCAGAAGATGCTGTGGTGGAACCGGCTGGTGTGCTAGAGCAAGCTGCCATACCTAGAACCATTGTTGCGGTTAGAACTGATTTCAATACTTTGTTCATAATTTTTCCCCTTTACTTTTCATATAAGAAACATGCCACGCTGCGTTCACCGAGCTGAACTGGTTTTGGTGTCTCTTTTCTGCATCTTTCCGTTGCTCTAGGACATCTAGATGCAAATGGACAACCAGCTGGCGTGTTAATTGGTGAAGGAATTTCACCTTCCAAAACAATTCTCTGTTTTGCTTTTGCGACGTCTGGATCTGGGATTGGAATCGCAGATAAGAGCGCCTGTGTATATGGATGCAGTGGTGTATGATATACAACATCACTTGGACCACACTCAACAATATGACCAAGATACATAACACCAATACGATCGGAAATATGTTTTACCATGCCTAGATCATGTGCGATGAAAATATAGGAAATACCCATTTCTTTTTGAATGTGTTTCAATAAGTTGATAACCTGTGCCTGAATAGAAGCATCCAATGCACTGATAGGTTCATCACACACAATGAATTTAGGATTCACCGCAAGAGCTCTTGCGATACCAATACGCTGTCTTTGACCACCTGAGAACTCTGCAGGATATCTTCGAATATGATCAGGTTTTAAAGAAACAATATCTAGAAGTTCTCTGACTCTTGCTTCTCTTTCTTCATCCGTATCATAAATATTGAAGATTTTCATTGGTTCCTTGATAATTTCACCAACAGTCATTCTTGGGTTTAAGGATGCATATGGATCCTGGAAGATCATCTGCATATCTTTGCGATATGCTTTCAATTCTTTTCCTTTGATCTTAGAAATATCTTTTCCTTCAAATTCAATGGATCCATCTGTAGGTTCATATAGCTTTACGATTGTTCTGCCAAGTGTACTCTTTCCACATCCAGATTCACCTACAAGACCAAACGTTTCATTTTTATATACTTCAAAACTTACATCATCCACTGCTTTAACAATCTGTTTCTTCGCAAACACTCCTTTTGTTACGTCGAAGTAAGTTTTTAAATGATCAACCTTTAAAATTGTTTCACTCATGACTTGCCTCCTTTGCTTGAATCAGCCAGCACGCACATTGATGTGTTGGTGAAAATGTTGTTGTTTCAGGCAGCTGTTCTTTACAGATTTTCATTGCATGTTGACATCTAGCATAGAATGGACAGCCAACAGGTGGTTTCAATAAATCTGGCGGTGTACCAGGAATTGGCTGCAGATCTTCATCAGAATCATCTTCTGGATTTGTAATACAGCTTAATAAACCTTGTGTATATGGATGTTTAGATTCGTAGAAAATTTCTCGATCTGTTCCGATTTCTACAATCTTTCCACCATACATAATCGCTACACGATCACAAAGTTTTGCCACGACACCTAAGTCATGTGTGATCATGATAATGGAAGAATCACTTTCTTCTTTTAAAGAATTAATGAGTTCCAGTACCTGTGCTTGAATTGTTACATCCAATGCAGTTGTTGGTTCATCCGCAATGATCAGTTTTGGATTACATGCAAGTGCAATCGCAATGATGATTCTTTGTCTCATACCACCTGAGAACTCAAATGGATATTGATTGATTCTCTTTTCAGCAGAAGGAATACCAACCTGTTTCATTAATTTGATTGCCATATCATAAGCTTCTTTTTTACTGACTTTCTTATGATTCATAATTGGTTCAATCAACTGTGTTCCAATTTTCAAAACTGGATTCAAGAATGTCATAGGATCCTGGAAAATCATCGCAACTGTATTTCCACGGATCTCATTCATCATCTTGTTATATTCTTTTTTGCTTTTGAATGATTCTGCACTGATATCTTTTCCATCAAAAGTTACTTTACCTTTGACTGGCAATGCATTTTCACTCAGCAATCCCATGATTGTATACATTGTCTGTGATTTACCAGAACCAGATTCACCAACGATTCCAAGCACTTCACCCTGATTTAATTCAAATGAAACTCCACGTACTGCGTGAACGATTCCTTGATCTGTCTTAAACTCTGTATGTAAGTCTTCTACTTTTAATAAGGACATCTTTCACACCTCCTAACGTTTTGCTTCTAATGCTTCGCCTACACCATCTCCAATAAAGTTCAAAGACAATGTAATTAATGCAATTGTGATAACTGGCCAGACAACCTGTAATGGCTGTGTATTGATCAACTGTCTAGCTTCATTGGCTAATGAACCTAAGGAACAAGCAGGTGGTTGAATACCAATACCGATAAAGCTCAATGAACTTTCTGTAAAGATTGCGGAAGGAATCATCATTGTAAGACAAACAATGATAGGTCCTAATGCATTGATAACTAAGTGTTTTAATAAGATTCTTAGATCTGAACATCCAATAACTTTCGCAGCCATCGCAAATTCCATTTCTTTCAAACTCATAACCTGTGCTCTTACCTGACGCGCCATTGTAATCCATGATGTCAAGGAAATTGCAAGCATCATTGAGAATACAGAGTTGCCAAATACCATCAAGATCATGATTGTATAAAGTAATGATGGAACTGAGTCGATGATATCTACGATTCTCATCATTGTCATATCCACTCTTCCCCCAAAGTATCCAGCACATCCACCATAAACAATTCCAATGCAGAGGTTGATTGCGGCAGATGTAAATCCAATGGCCAATGTAACTCTCATACCAGAACAGATTCTAACAAGGATATCTCTTCCAAGTTTATCTGTACCTAATAGATGCGTTGCAGATGGAAGTGCATTTGTATTTGCAAGATCTTGTCCATCATATGTATATTGAGAAAAAACTGGAACAAAGACTGCCAATAAGATCATGATGACAAGTACGACTAGTCCAAGAATTGCAAGTTTGTTGGAACAGAATCTTCTCCATGTATCCTGCAGGAAAGTTTTACTTTCCATTGCGATGGCTTCATCATTTTTTTCACTTTCATCTAGTTTTTCAAACATAGATGGATCATATTTCATTTCACTCATGATGTGCCTCCTTAACTCTTCACTTTGATACGTGGATCAACAATTGCGGCAACGATATCACTTGCAAGCTGCATCAGAATAACGATAGCTCCAAGGAAGATCGTTAATCCCATGATCATTGGATAGTCACGGTTTGTAACGGAACTTGTAAATTCTTTACCAATGCCAGGAATTGTAAATAGTGTTTCAACTACGAAGCTGCCAGTAACAAGACCTGCAAGTAATGGTCCACAATATGTAATAACTGGAAGCAATGCATTTCTTAATGCATGTTTGATAATGACTTTCACATCATCCGTACCTTTGCTTCGTGCAAGAATGATATAGTCTTTATTCATGACATCCTTCAAAGAAGAACGTGTCAATCTAGTTACCATTGCGATTGGGCCAATACTCAATGCAATCGTTGGAAGAACATAGCTTGCTGGAGTACTTAATCCAAGCAGTGGGAATATTTTCAGTTTTACACCTAAGAAGATCATCAATAAGATTGCAACGATGAAGCTCGGCAAGGAAACACCCAGCGTTGCCAAGAATGTAATGAATCCGTTGACCCATTTCTTCTTTGTCAATGCACCGACGATTCCAAGTGTAATACCTGCAACAACTGAGATAACGAATGCACATGCACCCAATCTGGCAGTCACAGGAGCTCTTTTTAGAATGATGTCTAATACAAGTTCACCTTTCTTTGAAATACTTTCACCAAAGTCCATGTGTAACAAATTCACCATGTATGTTGTGTATTGCTGGAATAAAGGCTTATCCAGATTATACTTTGCTTCCATTGCAGCATATTGCTCAGGTGTTAGATTCTTGTTATCTGCGCCAAATGGGCTTCCTGGAATTGCGTGCATCAAGAAGAATGTAATTGTCGCAAGAATGAACAGAGTCAATATACCAATGGCAAGTCGTTTTAAGATATATTTTCCCATGTGATTTCCCTCCTCATATAATCTGTCGTTACAAATTATGTTTTTAAGTTTATTACGTCATAGCAGTCATTGCAACAAGAAACAAACATTTTTCAGAAAAGTTTACACATATTCTTTGAAACAATTTTCATTAATTTTTCACACAAAAAAATAACTTCCTGGTTTTTCAGGAAGTTATTAATCTAAAATATTCAGCTTTTTAAACAATTGTGATAATGGATAAGGCATTGCTTCCACCATCAGATCTGCCAGTTCTTCTGCAGATCTAGCATGTTCTTTCATGATCCATTTCACTGTCATATAAACAGAAGAATGACAATACATTTCCAGCATATCCTGCATTTCCTGATTTGGATATGCACCACTTTTTTCATGAATCAGATTTTTATAGAAATCAAAAATCATTTCAAAATCATGATCTGTCAGATTATTCTGATCATCATAAGAAAACGCTGCACGAAAAAACAACTGTTCCTGTTGAATGTAACGGAATTTCAAAACAAGACTCTCACGAATTGTTGTACCTTTTCCCATCTGCTTGAATGATTCATTCAAGATACGATCAAAATACCAGTTGATTAAATCATATTTATCACTGAAGCAACGATAAAACGTCTGCCTTGAAAAGTTCCCTTGTTCACAGATCTTTCGAACAGTAATATCTTCTACTGTTGCTTTTTCCATGCATTCACGCATTGCATATGCTACTTTTAATTTTGTAATGTCATTTGTTTTTTCCATAAGCTAAGCTTATTTTATCAAATTAATTTTCATTTGAGTACTGCTTCATAAACGCGCAATACGTTTCTATAACAGATTTTTTCAATTTCTTCTTCTGTATAGCCTTCTTTTTCTAATGCATCACATAGCAAGTACATCTTGGAACACTCTTCCATTTCTTTTCTTGTAGAAATACCATCAAAGTCAGAACCAAGTCCAATATTATCAATACATCCAAGATCTCTAATATGATTAATGTGCTTCACAATGTTCATAACACTGCCATTATTATCATCACTGACAAAATCTTCACAATAATTCATACCCATGACACCACCATTCTTATGCAATGCCAGTATCATTTCATCACTCATGTTTCTAGCAACCCCACAAACACTTCTCGCATTGGAATGAGAAGCAACAATTGGCTTTGTGCTCAATGCAATCACATCCCAGAATCCTTTATCTCCCAAATGAGAAACATCCACAATAATACCTAAACGATTACATTCTTTGACATATTCTCTTCCAAATGGTGTTAGACCATCCGTTTCATTGATATGTCTTAACATGTCACCACGATCTTCATCTTTTCCAGGTGTAAAGTTGGGGAATGCAATACCATTTTCATAGTTCCATGTTAATGTAATCATTCTTACACCAAGACGATAAAAATCTCTTAAGATACGTAAATCATTATGTACAACTGCACCTTCTTCTAACGTCAGCATTGCATTCATAAATCCATCTTTACGATTCTTTTCAATGTCACCATAGCAATAGACTGGACGAATGATATCTTTGTTCCCGTCAATTTCTTCATAGTATTTGTCAATTGCACGCAATGCAAATTCCATTGGATCATCTACATGTCCAAGTGGAGTAAATACTGCAAAGTTCTGTAATAAATAATTTGCCTGTTTCATGCGATTCAGATCAATATGAAGATCATTTTCTCTTAAGCTGGATGATTTTCCTTGATCCGCATCTTTCAGTAATCTTGTGATCGTATCACAATGCATATCAATATAGTACATACGCTACCTCTTTTCTTTGTTTTTAATTATTCTCTTTTTTCATTTCTTGTAAAGAAAAAATCACTCCAGATGAAGTGATCTTACTTGAAATATTTATTTTCGATTTCAATTAACTGATTGACACGTCTTTCATGTCTGCCACCTTCAAATGGTGTCTCCATGAATACTTTTACAATCTGCTTAGCTGTTTCTGGTCCAATAACTCTTGCACCAAATGTAACTACATTTGCATTGTTGTGACGTCTAGAATATTCAGCACTGTATGGTTCTGAACAAGTACAAGCACGAATACCCTTTACCTTGTTGCAGGCAAGTCCAATACCTACACCTGTTCCACAGATTGCAACACCTCTATCAACTTCTCCATTTGCAACTGCTTCTGCTACTTTTTCACCATACACAGGATAATCAACAGAATCATCTGTGTCTGTTCCGAAGTTTACAACTTCGTAGCCAAGGCTTTCCAGATACTCCTTGACTTCATTTTTCATTGCGACTGCTGAATGGTCATTTGCGATACCGATTTTCATTGTTTCTCCTCTTTTCTTTGTCTGTTCCAAATCATATATGCACCAAGTACTACTACAAATAATGAAATAAATTGTGATGTTGAGAATGGCCCAATTCCACCACGAATCAGATCTCCTCTCAAAAATTCAATCAAGAATCTACCAACAGAATACAAGATCAGATACCATGCTCCCGTATCTTCTGGATGTTTTCCTTTTTTCAGGTTGTACATCAAAAATGCAAAAATCAAAAAATCTCCTGCACTGGATAATAACTGTGTTGGAATAATTTTCTGTGTTGTATTCCAGGCAAGTGACGTTGCTGGAAATTGTATACCATACCACGCATCTGTTACAGCACCGCCACAGCATCCCGCAAAGAAACAGCCAATTCTTCCAAATCCCTGTGCTAAAGAAACACATGGCATCAATACTTGAAAATAATCCATGAACTTCCACTTTTTCCATTTGCACCAGATCAAAGCTGCAAGCAAGCCTCCTAGGATTCCTCCATATACGACCCATCCTCCAGATCCAAGTACAGATAATGGATCACTCAAGAATTGATCAAATACAGTTAAACAATATGTCAGCTTGCTAAAAGCATATCCAATAACGATGACAAATATAATAAATGAATCAATATTTTCATAGTCCAGCTTATATTCTTTACATAGTTTTGCTGCCAGCCATGATGCTGCTAAGATACCAACCGCAATCATCACACCATATCCATGTACAGTAAGTGGACCTATGCTAAACCAGTCATTAAACATATAAATCCTCCGAGTTAATATTCTAGCATAAATTCCTCGCGGAAAGGAATTTATACATTATACATTCTTGTCATTTCGTGCATACAAAAAGGATAGCTATGCTACCCTTCCATATCTGAATCATTTGACTGTTCGTCTTCTTGTGGTTTTTCAACTGCTTCTACGTTGATTACATTGCTTTGTGCATCCTTGACAGCTCCTTCAAAGCGTTTCATAAACGCATTAAATTTACTTGCCAGAAAGAATTGAATAAACAGATCAGATGCTCCACTATAGATCAAACCACATCCAATAATGATAAATATGATGTTCTGTGTTGTTTCACCAGACAAGAAGAACATGACCACAATGCCAACAATAATAGATACAACACCTAATAATGCATATGTGAAAGAAGCATTGTATTTAATGCGTGCTGCAATCACAGCACGATGCAGCTTTACAAGTCCGCTTGTCACAATCAATAGACCAAGAACAAATGGTACAAGATCCATAATGAGATCTCTTTTCACAATGACTGCTAAACCAAATATGATTGTGATCAGTCCAACCACAAAATGATTGTTGTAGAGCGTCTCACGAATATCTGCCAGGAAATACGCGGTTAAAGAAACAATTCCATATACGATTGATGTAATTCCAACAATATACGAAATATATTTCGCACTGATATCTGGGAATATAACTAACAGTACACCTGCAACAACATATGCAAGTGCCATTAATACATCCGTCCATTTAATATGTTTCAGCATACAAATGTCCTCCTTCATTACTTATATTCTACACCACATCATTTTCAAACCAAACGTTCAAATGATAAGAATTGTTTGATGAATTTATAGATTCACAATATCCTTATAAGAAACAAGAGTTACTTCATTCTCCTGCAGCCATTTCTTGACTTCTTCATTTTTTAACATTGCCGTTTCTTTTTCACGATTCACAGTTAAAGAAGAATGCATTTCAAGGTACGCATCCACATATCCTGGATGTGTAACAAATACATTTACAACAGAAGGGTCTGCATTCTTGACTGCTTCCTGCAGTGTCAGAAATGGATCATATTCCTGTTCCATAGAACGCATCCTGCATTGTCTGATTTTAATACCACAGAATGTACCATATTCATCCATAGGGGAAAGATTAGAATATGGTAGATGGTTTCTTTCAGACACGATTTCTAACGCTTCTGAAAGATGATTTGAAGCAAATGCATGTGCTTCAAAATAATCAGGATCTTCTCCTGTCATTTCTTTAAATCTACGATACTGTGCTTCAATTTCAAGAATAGCATCATCTAATGAAATTAAATCCACACCATCTTTGAATGCATTTCTGAATTGTGAACTTGATTTGAATTCTCCATTTTCATTCACAAGACTTGGAATATCTTTTGGATCGCAGCAAGGAACACCTAAACAAAGATTTGTATGTTGTCCAACACAAACATCCTGATCCTTCACCATTTGAAAGCCATTTACTGCTTCTATCATATTCGGCATCAATCCAACACTTTTTACAAGCCCAGCTTCTACACTATCTCGAATTCCACGATTCACACCATCGCAATATCCAATATCATCTGCACGTATTAATAGTTTTATCATAAATATTTCATATTCCTTTTCTGATAATATATTACAATTTCAACTTCAGAAAATCATCTTTCAAAGAAAAGATTGATGTTATAATGCACCAGAGGTAACTATACTATGAAAGCTTTATTTTTAACACCAATCGAAGAAAACAAGAAACAACAATTTTTAGATACAGGAATTGAATGTATTTTCAAAGAAAAAAAATCCGTCACAAAAGAAGATTTCAAAGACATTGACATTGTTTTTGGAAATCCAGATTTAGACATGATCAAAGATACTTCTGTGCAGTGGATCCAGCTAGATTCCGCTGGTGCAAATGCATATTGCTCAATTTCTGATTCCATTGTGTTAACAAACGCAAAAGGAGCATACAACGAAGCCATCAGTGAACACATGCTTGCTTGCACACTTGCGGTATACAAAAACCTGTTTACATATGAAAAAGTTGCCCAAAAACACGAATGGACCAACCTAGGCTCTGTCCCAACAATTTTGCAACTCAAAGTATTATCCATCGGCATGGGAAATATTGGCTCTGCATACGCAAAACTCATGCATACACTAGGAGCCAGAGTATATGGTTTGACACGTACAAAACATGATTTACCAGACTATCTAGAAGACATTTATACATTCGATAAAATTGATGATGTATTAGCAGATAAAGATGTCATCGCACTCTCTCTTCCAGAAACAGAACAGACGAAGCATTTATTCAACTATGAAAGACTGCATCAAATCAAACAAGGTGCAATGATCATCAATGTTGGAAGAGGTTCTGCAATCGTCACAAAGGATCTTGTACGTATCATGAAAGAAAAGCATTTACGTGCTGCCTGCTTAGATGTTACAGAATATGAACCACTTCCTAAGAATATGGATCTTTGGAATGTTGAAAATGTATATATCACACCACATATTTCTGGTCGATTCAACGCACAGGCAAACTATGACAATGTCATTCATATTTTCCATAAAAACCTGTTACATTTCATCAACAAAGAACCATTAGAAAATATTGTTGATAAAACACAAGGATATTAAAAGACGCTATGTAACTTCATAACGTCTTTTCCTTTGCATATACATAAGCACCATATACAGGTTCATGTTGTGCAACTTCAAATGAATCCAGATATTTCTCTAGGCAAGACATAAATGCTTTGTTATGACACATACCGCCAGTAATCACAACGGGCATGTCTTCTCTAAACGAATTGATCATTTCCGCAACCTGTTTTGCCTGTTCTTCCAGTATCATCTGCACTTCTTCTAAAACACCATCTTTGTCACAAAGCGATGCACATTGCGCCACAAGCGTACGATTCACTTTCCCATCTTTCATGATTTTTCCAATCAATTCTGAAGGATCTTTTAAATCATACAAATGCATAACTTCCTGAAACAAGTGAGAAGGAATAGCTCTATGGTCTGCCTGCTTCACAAACAATCGCAGCATTTTCCTGCCAATTGCATATCCACTGCCTTCATCACCAAGAACATATCCCCAGCCTCCTCTTCTTTCTAAACAAGAGCCTTTTCTTTTCAATGCAATACTTCCTGTTCCAAGAATCACACAGATGCCATCTGCATCTTTAAGAGTTGATAGCATTGCCATTTCAATATCATTCAAAAGAACATATTTTCTATCTTTGCATACACTTGCCACAAGATCATGAATATGTTGTCTCATACTAGCATTTTTACCATAGCCAGCATACCCAAAAACAACAGGTGAACTCTCATCAATCAAACATTCCTGTAACGTTTTTATGATTGTCTCATCATCTGCATTCAATGGATGTGCACTTCCTGATACAACTTCCTTCACAACATTCCCAGCTTCATCAAATAAAACCGCTTTTGTCTTTGTACCACCAACGTCAATACCAATGACCATCATTTATTTCTCCACAAAACGAAATTTCTGCCAAGGTCGTAAATCATCCAGAAGAAACAATTCTTCTTCACGTACATGTCCAATAACATTTGTTAAACCAGTATTTTCCATGTCTGTTTTTGCTATCTGCACTTCACCTGCATAATGTCCATGTAGAGAGCTCTCAACCATGACATCTCCTCTTTTTATGATAGCAGAAGCATTGAAAATCGAAAATGTTTCAGAAGCATATTTCACACGTGTCTGTGTAGAACGAATCATATTTTCATTCATATCTCCACGATTCATCTGCAATTCATCAAATATAACTTTATGGAATAATTCCGGTAATGATTCTAAAGGATCCACTTCAAAAGTAACTAAAGAAAGATCAAGTTTCTTCAAACGTCTCATTTCTTCTTCAGATGGATAACAGTTTGAAATCAGAATATCATCAATCAAACCAATTTCAATCATATGTTTGATCTGTACATCTAATGGGAGATTTCTATGCATTTCTAATGTACATAATCCTTCTTTTGCAATCCAAGGTCCAAAACAGTCTTCAGATGTACATCCGGCAAATGCGGCTGTATGCAAACCATATTTTTTAAAATTCTGCGTACAGGAAATAAAATAATCCAAAGACAATCCAGTATAACGATGTGGATAAAAATTATGACAGCCAGTTAGATGATATGTATCTGGTTCATAATCCACAATTGTAATATAATTTCATAAGCTAAAAATCACTTTCATCATTTCAAATTCACATCAATTCAAAAAAGATTTATAACGAAACATGACGAATTACTATACAATTAAACTATGAAAAAGAAAAATCTGATTGGTTTAGCAATCGTTGTTACTGCAATAGCTTTGTTATTAGAAGCAGGCATTTTAAATTATGTAAACGAAAAAAATGCCTCTATGACTTCTCAAGTTTTGCTTGATCGTGTAATTTCTATTATTGATAAAAACGAAACCAGTGAAGCTCAGTTAATTGATTCATTAAAAGATGATTATATCGTTAGAGCAAAAGCTGTTTCTTACATTATTGATGCAAAATCAGAAGTAGAATACGATGTAGATGAATTACAGAAAATCGCAAAACTGATGTCTGTAGATGAAATTCATATCTTTAATGAAAAAGGTGTCATTTACAGTGGTTCAATTCCTAAATATTATGGATACTCTTTTGATTCCGGGGAGCAAATATCCTATTTTAAAGACATGTTAAAAGATAAGAATCTTTCTATGTGTCAGGATGTTACCCCAAATACATCTGAAGCTAAAGAAATGATGTACGCAATCACATGGGATGAATCTAAATCAAAGATGATCCAGGTAGGCATTTCACCAAAACGTCTTTTAAAAGAACTAAAACAAAACAAAATATCCAAAGTGGTTGCGAATATGCCAGTATACGATGGCATGGAACTAATTGTTGCAGATCATACCACCAATGTAATTGAAGGTGCAACAGATTCAGAAAAATTAGGTAAGACCTTGCATGAAATAGGTATTCATACACCTGCATTAACTGACACTCCTTTAGATATGTATGTAACAATCAATGGGAAAAATGAAAGATGCATGTTACGTCAACACGGCTCTTTCATTGTCGCAGTAACTATGGAAAATACCTTCTATCACGAAGAAAATACCATTGCCATTATTATCGTTGGTATTTATCTTGCAATCGCTTCTTGTTGTATGATCTTCCTTCTTTCTAAATTCATGAAAGAGAAATTTGAAAAAGAAAAATTACTATATACTTCCAATACTGATGAACTCACAAGGTGTTATAACAGACATGCATACGAAACAGATATGCATCAGCTTGATCTAAATCAAGAATGGATTTATTTATCTTTAGATCTCAATGGATTAAAACATGCCAATGATACATTAGGTCACGCTGCTGGAGATGAACTGATCAAAGCTGCTGCAGATTGTATGAAAGAAGTGTTTTACAAGTATGGCAAAGTTTATAGGGTAGGCGGAGATGAATTTGTGATTCTTTTAAGTAAACATGTCGAAGATTTTGATGCGCTTCTGCAAACATTTGAAGCAAACGTTAATCATTGGCATGGTGAACTTGTCGAATCCATGGGCATTTCGTATGGTGTTGTTTTCAACAGTGAAAAGAAATGGGAAAATGTAGAAGAAATTTCTAAAACTGCAGATGATAGAATGTATAAAAATAAATGGTTGTATTATCAGAAAAATGGCATAGACAGAAGACAAAGATAAAGAGCCCATTCAATTTCAAAACAATGACAAAAAGATCCATATAATCTGTCGCTCCAAAATCTGATGAGGTTTAGACATATTGTAAAATAACATGATGTTTCAAGATGTCATCATGAAATATCGACGTTCAAATATTTTGAGGTGCATTTTTATGCATCTTTTATTTGTGCACCGACACTTAATCGAACCTATCTCGCAAATTTTGTTCGATAAACTAGGCATGATTGAAAATTTTGGTACAGGAATTCCTAGAACAATTGAAAGTTATAAGAATTACGACGTGAAACCTGAATTTAAAGCAACAGAAAATTTCTTTTTTGTCACATTGCCAAACATAAACTATCTGAAAAACGAATCAACAACTGACCCAATAACTGACCCAATAAGTGATTTAGGACTAGAAATTATGAAAGCTTTAAAACTAAATCCTGGAATCAGCACGATAAAATTAACAGAATTAATTCAAGCAAATATGCCCTTCGTTAACAGAGACATGATAAAAAATGAGTTGAAAAGAAATTTGACTACTTATGTAGAACATCGTGGCTCTAATAAAGCTGGTGGATATTACTTAAAAAGCAAAAATAATTAAGTAATCGTCAAATAAATGCCATATAGATAAAGAATAACAGGATATGTACTATAGAAGTGTTCTTAATGAACAAATAGCATATATCCTGTTATTTTACATTTTAGTATTGTTCACATGGATTTTCTTATTAGAATTGAACGAAATACAGTACAACTGCACATGCTAGAAACAAGAGAAGAAATGTTTTTAAGAAATCTTTTCCCATTCCTCTCTTTGTATCTATAAAATAACGCGAATATGCTGTTGTCAGTGATAAAGAAAGACTCAAAGCAAGCAGTATACATATTTTGTTCCCATTAGAAAAATAAATTGTCAAAGCCGTAGCAAAAAATGTAACAAGCGTAATCAAAAAAGCACTTTTATAAGAAAATTTTGGAATATCATAATCAGTATCATTCCATTTCTGATTCTTTTCTAAACGATTCATTTCACTCAAACCTCCTGATGGCAGGCGTAATATTTCCTAGAATTACTTTTTCTTTTGCTCCTGTCGCACTTTTCATATTGGAATAATGTAAATGCAATGTTTCATTGCCCAGAAGAGCAAAACAAATAGCTTCTTTTGCATCACTGCTGAAACCAAGATCTTCCTGACACATCACTTTTGCATGATGCATATAATACTGTATCAGTTCTAGAAGAAAGTGATTATGTGCACCTCCACCCGATACAATCACTTCATCAACATTTCCATTTCCTTCTAAAAATTGATGAATATTTTCAGCAATTGACCAGGCAGTAAAATGTGTTAGCGTTGCAACGATATCTTTCCCATCTTCTTTATACTTTGCAAGTATTTTTTCCACTCTTTGTTTGCCAAACAATTCTCTTCCTGTACTTTTTGGAGGAATACTGCTGATATACGGTTCATTCTTTAATTCTTCAAAAAGTGAACCTACAATCTTCCCACTCCGTGCAGTTTCTCCATCCTTATCATATTCTTTCTGAAAGAAATGGCGCATTGCTTCATCAATCATCATATTTCCAGGTCCAGTATCAAAAGCAACGACATCTTCTTCTTTACACGCTTTATCAAGATACGTCACATTACTGATACCGCCAATATTCACGAGAACTCTACGCTTCGTATTACTTCTATATAAAAGATAATCTGCATAAGGAACAAGTGGAGCACCTTCTCCACCAGCTGCCATATCCATAGAGCGAAAATCAGAAATCACTCTACATCCAGTGATCCATGCTATAACTGCTGCCTCTCCCAGCTGCAACGTACTGCGAACAAGTCCATTACCACTTTCAGGAATATGATAAACTGTCTGTCCATGGGAACAGATTGCATCAATATCTTCACAACGAATTGCATTTTCATCCATAAACTGTTTTGTGGATTCTCCAAACCATGTCCCAAGTTCAAAATTCAATGAACAGATATCATCTGTATGTGCACCTTCTTTATTACATGCAAACTGAATCTTTTCTTTTAATTGCTTAGGCATCTTTACTTCTTTATACGCAAGCAATTGAACATTTGTTGAAGTATAAAAGCCATCAATTGAACAATACGCAATATCCAGACCATCTAAACTTGTTCCAGACATCAGCCCTATATATTTCATTTTGCTTTCTCCATTGTATGAACAATCGCATGATGTACATTTCCATTACATTGTGCCAGATTCTTTTCTGCCATACTCTTATCGCACTTGCCTTTTCCCATCAAAATGGCGATTTTAACATTTTTACCACTTGCTTCAAAAAGCTCTTCAGCTTCTTTTGCATCACAATGCACAGCTTCCGCAATAATACTCTTTGCGCGCACAACTAGCTTCTCATTTGTTGGCTGCACATCAACCATAAGGTTTTCAAATACTTTTCCATAATGAATCATGCATCCAGTAGAAATCATATTGCAGATCATCTTTTCAGCAGTACCCGCCTTCATTCTTGTAGAACCTGTAATCACTTCAGGACCTGTAATCACTTCCACTGTCGTTTCACAATGCAAAGAAACTTCACTATCACTCACACATGAAACACTAGCCGTATATGCACCAATAGATTTGGCATAATCCAGTCCACCAATTACATAAGGTGTTCTTCCACTTGCAGCAAGACCAATGACGGAATCATTTGCATTTAAATGCAGATTTTTAAGATCGTTTCTTCCCAAATCATAATCATCTTCTGCACCTTCTTTTGCCTTAAACATGGCACTTTGACCACCCGCAATCAAACCGACAACAAGATCACTACAAACGCCATACGTAGGAGGACATTCCGAAGCATCTAATACACCAAGTCTTCCACTTGTTCCTGCACCGATATAAATTAAACGGCCACCCTTTTTCATTCGTTCAGAGACTTTATCAATGATTTCTGCAATCTGTTCTTTCTTTTTTCCAACAGCTTCTGCTACTTTTGCATCTTCACGATTAATTTTTTCCACAATTTCTAATGAAGAACAATTGTCTATATCCATCGTATTGGCATTTCTTGTTTCTGTTTCCATTTTATCTAATTTCATAGCAATCCACCTCTTATAACTTTTCTGTCCACTTTCTCGTTTCTGCAAGATTCTTTTTATTTTCTTTCAGTTTCTTTGAAAAAAGAGAAAGATAGATCATATCACTGACAAATAAAGAACTGTCTCTACTTGCAATTGCTCCTGCTCTGACTGTATTTTCATGTACAGGAATACTGAAAACACAATCCGAGATTTTCGAAAGCGTTGTTTTTCCAAGTCGAGATACGCTGGCAACATACGCACCTTTTTCTTTCGCAATTTCAGCAGATTTCAAAACAGATTTTGTTTCTCCTGAATAACTCACCGCAAGCAGCACATCTCCCTTTTTCAAACTGCTG
The DNA here is from genome assembly GCF_052064035.1 of Bulleidia sp. HCP3S3_C9. Classification (NCBI taxonomy): domain Bacteria; kingdom Bacillati; phylum Bacillota; class Erysipelotrichia; order Erysipelotrichales; family Erysipelotrichaceae; genus Bulleidia; species Bulleidia sp. HCP3S3_C9. The sequence goes on from NZ_JBQHWJ010000008.1 coordinate 43,512, forward strand.
AGACAGGTAATATTTACTTGTTCATCAGGCGAATAAAATGTACGAATTCCAATACGTGTAAACTTCTGATAAATATCTTCACAAACAAGTCCACTGCCCCCAATTCCACAAAGATATATCGCAGAAGACGAAAGAATTTTCTCAACAAAATTCTCAACAGTCTCCTCATCGATTAGCTCTTTTGTTTTTTCCAGCGTATTCAATCGATGTGAATATGTTGCCGCAACAATATTTCTAACACTTTCTGACTGTGATAGCTCTTGTGTTAAGTCATCCACCTTTTTTTTACCTGAAACCAGCAAGTCCATTTTCAATGCTGGAAATCCACTATATCCAAGAGATCTTGAAAAACGAACGATCGTTGCTGCACTCACACCACACTTTTCCGCCAGATTTTTCACTGCACTTGTTTCAACTTCTTCTCTATGCACAAGAAAATAATCCGCAATTATTTTTTCACTTGTTGTTAATGATGCATAGACATCCTTTATTCTACTGTTTAAACTCATATCCCGTCCTTCTTGTTTTATTATATTTCACATTATGATGAAATGTAATTTCATTGCAATTGTTTTTACGATACTGGTAAACGAGATTTCATATATTAGGAATCACATATTTTCTAAATGAAATTACATACAATCGATATAACAATTTTATAATACATATACTTGTTTTACGAGAGATACACAAAAACAAAACGCATGCATACGCTTTGTCATTTTTTTAATCTCACTATAAAAACAAAAAACAATGACAGTTTGCATCCATTGTCATCGTTCAAAAAAAGATATAAAAAAACAAGACATCTTGCCTTGTGAATCTGTATATATCTCAGGGAAGAATCCCTGTTGTTGTTATATTTCGCAGGACTGAAGTCCTGATCGCCTTTATATATCACTCGATGAGTTTTCTCATCGATTTGATGTTATATATCACTTGCTCCTAAGAGCAATTTTTTGTTATATTTTCTCTCGTATATGCCTTGCAGTGATACGAGTTATTGCCTTTCAGCGAGTAAGAATATACCATTTTCAAAATCAGAAGTCAACACTTTTTTGAAAAAGTTTTTTCAACTTTAAATAAGGCTGAACTGAAAAGTTAAATTCCACTTTCGTATACACAGAATAGAATTTACTATTTCACCAACTTCCAGTTGATTTTACTCTTTCAGAATGTTTTATTTTTCTCAGCTGGATGTGTTGCCTCCCAGAAAGGAGATCATACCATGGCAACATCTAACAAGAATTTACATTTAACTGATGACGAACGCAGAATCATTCAACGCGGTATTGAAAACAATTCTTCTAAAAAGTCCATCGCAGATACGCTTGGCAAAGACAAATCTACAATTGGCAAGGAAATCAGGAATCATCGTACTCTCTCTTACAAATCAAAGTATCCTGTCGA
>NZ_JBQHWJ010000009.1:0-43793 GCF_052064035.1 Bulleidia sp. HCP3S3_C9
GAAAAATGGCCGAAATCTAATAGAATTCTGCGCCATTTAGTTCTTGAAAGGGTTAGATTTAAGCGTAAATAAGCCATTTGTCAACCACACGATTGTAGATTAGCCGATTAAGAAATTTTGTGGAAAAACATATTGAGAAGCGTTGCTTAACGCATATCGATGCAGTTCCTGATAATTTCTTGTTTGTTGAGGATGGAAGTGTGCGATTGATTGACTGGGAATATGCTGGCATGCAGGATCCACATGTGGATATTGCGATGTTTTGCATATATGCATTATATGATCGACAACATGTGGATATGTTGATTGATCAGTATTTTGATGGAAGTTGTCCAAAAGAAACGCGAATCAAGATTTATTGTTATATAGCTTTATGTGGACTTCTCTGGAGCAACTGGTGTGAATATAAGAGAAATCTTGGTGTTGAGTTTGGTGAATATTCTTTAAAACAATATCGATATGCAAAAGATTATTATCGTATTGTTGAAAAAGAGCTGGGGAAAAATTTATGAATCAAGTTGAAAGAGCAATTATTATGGCAGCAGGAACTGGAAGTAGAATGCATCCAGTGACTTTAGATACTCCTAAACCAATGGTTGAAGTAAATGGAAAAAGAATGATTGATACTGTCATTGATGCACTGCATCAAAATGATATTTACGATATTTATGTTGTTGTGGGATATTTGAAAGACAAATTTAATGCGTTGCTGACGAAGTACCCAGATATTCATCTTATCGATAATCCTTATTATGATTCCTGTAATAATATTGCATCTTTATATGTTGCAAGAGATTATATCTGCAATGCAATTATTTTAGATGGAGATCAGATTATTTATAATCCAAAGATTCTTTTTAAAGAGTTTGATAAATCTGGATATAACAGTATTTATACGGAAACTAAAACAGATGAATGGCTGCAGACAGTAGAAAACGGTATTGTGACGCATTGTAGTCGTACTGGTGGAGAAAAAGGATGGCAGCTTTATAGTATCTCAAGATGGAATGAAAAAGATGGAAAGAAACTAAAACATCATCTGGAAATAGAATTTGAACAGAAGAAAAATAGACAAATTTATTGGGATGATGTAGCGATGTTCTGTTATCCACAGGAATATCAGTTAGGTGTTTATCCTATGGAAAAGGATGATGTGATTGAAATTGATAACTATGATGAATTGATTCAATTAGATAAGAAATATGTAAACTATGAGGCGAAAAATCATGAATAAGAAAAAAATAGACTGGATGATCACAATTGTTCCTTTAACGCTGATTATTGTTCTTTGCGTTTTGTTTTTCTTCATGCCAGAACAATCTAATGTAGTTTTATCGGAAATTCGTTTCTTTTTTGGAGATACATTTGGTGTCTATTATTTGGTGATTGGTCTTGGTATTTTCTTATTATCCTTCTATATTGCTTTATCTAAATATGGAGATATTGTTTTGGGAGAAAAGAATGAAAAGCCAAAATATTCATTTTTTGCATGGGGTTCCATGATGTTTACGTGTGGACTTGCGGCAGATATTTTGTTTTATTCATTTTCTGAATGGATTTTATATGCGACAGATCCACATATTAAAGAATTAGGCAATATTCAGGAATGGGCTGGTGTATTTCCATTATTCCATTGGAGTTTTATTCCTTGGTCCTTTTATCTTGTTTTAGCAGTTGCCTTTGGTTTTATGCTTCATGTAAGAAAAAGGAATCGTCAGAAATATTCAGAAGCATGTAGACCAATCCTTGGTGAACATACGGATGGATTTGTTGGAAGAGTGATTGATTTGCTGGCAGTATTTGCTTTACTTGCAGGTACTGCAACGACATTTAGTGTTGCGACGCCTTTGATGGCCGCAATCATTGAAAGATTATTTCATTTCGCAGTAGATAGAACTACGATCAATGTGATTATTCTTTTGATTACATGTGCAGTTTACACATATTCTTTATTACATGGTTTTAAAGGAATCAGTTATCTTGCAAATGCTTGCATTTATATGTTTTTTGGACTGCTTGCATTTGTATTTGTTTTTGGTGGACAGGCAAGATATATCATTGAAACAGGTTTTGCATCTCTTGGTACAATGATTCAGAATTTCATAGGATTATCTACATATACAGATCCTCTAAGAACATCTAATTTTCCACAAAACTGGACAATTTATTACTGGGCATACTGGATGGTCTGGTGTGTTGCGGCGCCATTCTTTATTGGAAATATTTCTAGAGGAAGAACAGTTCGCCAGACAATTTTGGGTGGTTATGTATTTGGCGTTGGATCTACATTGGTTAGTTTTATTGTTTTGGGAAATTATTCCATGGGACTGCAGATGAGCGGTGCTGTAGATTTTATCTCAAACTATCTTGCGAGTGGTGACATGTATGGATTAATTGTATCAATGATTGAAACAATGCCTTTTTCTAAAGTTATCATGGTTGTTGTATTATTTACAATGATTGCATTTTATGCGACTTCTTTTGACTCTATTGCTTTAACAGCGTCATGTTATAGTTATCATTCTTTAAAAGAAGATGAACAGCCACATAAGGCAGTACAATTAATGTGGTGTATATTATTGATATTATTGCCAATTGCATTATTATTTGCGGATAGTTCTATGAGTAATTTGCAATCCGTCAGTATTGTTGCGGCATTTCCGATTGGAATTGTTATTGTTTTGATTTCTATGAGTTTCTTGAAAGATGCAGAGCAATATATAAAAGAACTGAGTGAGAAGTAATGATACTAAAGTTATTATGATTTCCTTAAGCTTCCTTGAATCATAGCTGGATTACATTTAAAATAATGTCTATGGCAAAGAAAAAAAGAAAATTAACAAAATTTGGAAGAATATTATCAGATATTGTAATAGTAGTTTGCTTAATCATAGCTGGTTTTTCAGGATGGAATCTTTATAAAGAATTACATGAATATCAAGAAAGCAAAGAAACGTATGAAAAACTGACACCATCAGTTGTGATTGAAAAGCCAAGTACAGATGAGAGTGGCAATACAGTTACTGCACCTGAATTTGATTGGGAAAAATTGAAAGAAATCAATGGTGATTTTGTTGGATGGATCAGACTGGATGACAGTACAGTTGATTATCCATTTGTACAAGGTACAGACAATGAATATTATTTAAGACATTTATTTGATGGAACATATAATAATTCAGGCTGCGTATTTATGGATGTGAATAACAATAGAGACTTCAGTGATAAGAACACAATTCTTTATGCGCATAACATGAAGAATGGGACAATGTTTGCTTCTATTGAGAAGTACAAAGATGCTTCATATTATGATGGCCATAAAGTGATTCATATATACACAGAAGCAGCGACGTATGATGTTTACCCAGTTGCTGGTATTGTGACAGATGGACAAGATGATTATGTTCGTACGTCTTTTAGCGATGATAATGATTTTATGTCTTATGTAAATCGCTTTGTGAGTTCGTCTACATTTACATCTGAGCAGTCTATTGAAGCATCGGATCGTATGATTATGTTAAGCACATGTAATTATGATAGAAGTGATGGTAGATATGTTCTGATTGGGAAACTAGTTCAAGAGGATAATAATGCACAATAAGCATAGAAACGAAGAATACATTGAAGATGTTCAAATGATTCAACCAGTAAAAAGAAAAAAGAAAAAGAAGAAAAAAAGAAAGAGAAGACTATCTTCTCAATTTTACTGGATGCTGCTTGTAATATCTGCCATTGCGACGTTTTTAGTTCTTTTTAATGCGCCTATGTTTCCAAAGAAATGGTCATTTTTAATACTGTTTTTATTGGTGGGGATATTACTTTTAACAGGTATTTTTACAGCTGTTTTTTCTCCGAGAAATAGAATTCAAAAGTTTATTAACTGTACGCTTGCGTTATGTTTGGGTTTTGTATCTGTATTAACACCTTACTATATAAATAAAATTACTGAATTATTTGAAAGTGCTTTAGGAGATAAAGTAAGAATTAATCTATATGTTTTAACGGATGAATATAAATCACAATATCCTGACACTTTTAGAAATGTGATTACACTGCCAGAAATGGATAGTAACGGAAATTTTAAAAATGTCGATATGAAGGATTATGCAGATGCGGTATATGGTACAACAATTGAAACAGATACAACGAATCAACAATACGCACTCAAACAGTTAAAACAATTGTGTGGAAAACAGGTACAGACAATTGATAAAAATGCATTATCTGATGCAGTTCAGGCATTTTATGATAATCACACTGATATTCTTATTATGTCAGAAGCTTTAGCGGGAACCATTTCAGATATTCAGGGATTTGAGAATTTTGAAACAGACACGAAGATTCTATATTCATTTGATCGTCCAATTGATGCATCTGCTTCTGATACAGTTGCGGTAGATATGACTACAAAACCATTTACAATCTTCTTTGGAGGAAATGATACAACAGGTGCATTATCTTTAGAGGGAAGAACAGATGTTGATATGACGGTTACCGTAAATCCAAATACACATCAAATAATTATTTCTAATCTGCCAAGAGATTCCTGGATAAAGAATCCATATTACAACGATAAGAGAGATAAATTAACACATCTTGGATTAGCAGGTATTGATAATACATTAAAGGGATTGGGTAATATTTATGGTATTGAAATTCCAAACTATGTTATCGTAAACTTTACGACATTTATGTCAATTGTTAGTGCACTTGGTGGAGTAACAATCCAAAATCCATATACGTTTACCGCAATTACAGGTACAGTTTTCTATGAAGGGGAAATATCTATGCCTGCGGATATCGCATTGTTATATTGTCGCGAACGAGAAAATCTGCCTGGTGGAGATTTTGATAGAAATATGCATCAACAAATTGTAATGAAAGCAATTATTGATAAATTAACATCAAAAGATATCATCACAAAATTTGATTCATTGTTAAATGAGATTAATGGACAGTTCTTAACAAATATTTCCCCAAATTCTTTGTATGCATTAGCACAAAAGCAATTAGATGAAGGAATTGAATGGAATATTGTGAATTATCATGTTGGTGGTGAAACAGGTATGGAAATCTGTGCTTCTGCAACAGGTCAATATTTATCTGTTGTGTATCCATATGATAACCAGATTGAATTTGTAAGAAATGAAATTCAAAAAGTCATGGATGGCGAAACAATTACACAGGAAGAATTGCCTGAAGGAAGAATTACGTCAGATTATTCTGCAGATCATATCTCACTGAATTCACAAAAAAATCAAACATATCAATACGAAGAAGATGATTATAATGAACCTGTAGAAGATTCTACTGACTATGAAGAACCATCGTATGATCAAAATTATAGTGAAGATGATGATAATCAGGACTATAATAGTACGGATGAAAATACATACAATGAAGATGTAGAAGAATAGAAAGAAGGAAAATGTATGTACACAATAAATGATTTATACGATTTAGATCACACACAGGCAAAAGAATACTTATCTAAGTTTACATATCCATGGGAAGCATTAAAAGGAATCAAAGATATGATTGTTGAAATTGGTTCTCAATTGCCAAAGGATGAATATGACGAAGTGAAAGAACATGTATGGGTTCATAAAACGGCACATGTATTTGCATCTGCATATTTAGGTGCACCTTGTATTATTGGTGCGAATACTGAAGTTAGACATTGTGCATTTATTCGTGGTTCTGTTTTGGTTGGAGAAGATTGTGTTGTTGGTAACAGCTGTGAATTGAAGAATGTCATTTTATTTGATCATGTGCAGACACCACATTATAACTATGTTGGTGATTCCATTCTTGGCTATTATGCACATACTGGTGCTGGTGCGATTACTTCTAATGTTAAGAGTGATAAGAATCTGGTTGTTGTACATGATCGTATCCATCATGAAGAAATAGAAACAGGCTTAAAGAAGTTTGGAGCTATGCTAGGGGATCATGTTGAAGTTGGATGCAATAGTGTATTGAATCCTGGTACAGTGATTGGTAGAAATAGCAGAGTTTATCCTACAAGCTGTGTAAGAGGTGTTGTTCCTGAAAATAGCATCTGGAAGAATGATGGAACAATTAAAATGCAAGAAAATGTGTGATGAATGGGAGTATACTGGAGTATACTCTTTTTGTAAGTTTAGGGAAATGAATGTATGTTGTTTACAAGTGAAGCAATTGATAAGGATAATGCAAAATGAAAAAAACAGTATTACCGAAATTTTCACAAGAATGTGTTCTATGTAACTGTAATGAAATCAATGACCGTATGGATAATGTATGCTTCAGTGAAGATAGTATTACAGATGATCTGTACCAACAAGAGTTTTTTGAGTGTGAATTTAAAAATGTATCCATCCATTCAAAAATGATTTCCTGTTTATTTGCGGATGTGATTTTTGATCATTGTGATTTATCTAATGCTTGTTTCAGTGAATCTGTTTTTCGAAGATGCATCTTTCGTAATTGCAGGATGACAGGTATCGATTTCTCGGATTGTTCTTTTACAGATGTAACGATGCATGATTCCCTTGCTTTATTGGCAAATCTGAATCAATCAACATGGAAAAATGTGGAATGGAAACAAATGTGTTTTCAGGAAACTTCCTTCTATAATGTAAAGCTTAAAGATATCAACGTCAAAGATTGTGATTTTACATCCAGTGAATTTAACCAGACAAAACTATCGGGTATTGATGTATCTTCAAGTAATATTGAATCTATCGCTACACAGCCAGAAAATTTAAAAGGGATGATTGTCAATCGTGAACAGGCAGTTGCTTTAGCACAACTGTTAGGAATTATTGTTAAGTAACTACTTTCACAATACTTTCACAAATTACACATATATTTCTCACAACTACTGTGTAATATATAATTGTTTTCAAGAAGAATAATTTCTTTCCCTCCCAGAAGATCTGTTTCAACAGGTCTTTTTTTTACGAATGAACAAAAGTATAGGATTGTATATCACAATTGTTTGATTCTTTATGTAAAATATGAATGCTGAAGAAAAGGAGAGAAACATGCTGAAGGAGATAATGATTTTTTTTGGATTGTCCATTGATAGTTTTGTGCTGATGATGAATAAAGGTGCACAATTAAGAAATATGAATATGAAGAAAATTTCCACGTACGCACTAGAATTTGCATTTGTAGCGATGGGAATGTTTATGTTTGGTTTTTTGTGTAGCAAACCATTTATAGTCAGTATTGCAAGAGTAAAAATTGAAATTGCAATTGCTTGTCTGATTATTTTGATTATTGGTACAGTGATCGCAACAAAAGCAGTTTTAAACAAAGATTTTGAAGAAAGACTTGATACTAGCTTTGATTGTAAAGTGTTATTGAAGCAGGCATTATTTACAAGTATAGATGTATTCTTTGTTGGTGTAGCGTATGGATTTTTGGAAGTTCATGCAATTAATGCATTGATTATTTCTTTCGTAATTACATTTTTAGCTGTGTCAACTGCACTGCTAATAGGGTATAATTGTGGTGCGAAGTATCAAAGAATCATACGATTGGTTGGTGGAATTCTTATGATAGTCTTCGGCATTTATTTGATAACTACTTATATAGTGATGAGGTAATTATGGAATATCATAAAAATCTCATGAAAATATCTTTGGCTGAGAATTTGAGAAGTCTGATGCTGCGTCATATGTTTGAAAAGATTACAATCAAACAGATCTGTGATGCAACGGGAGTCATTCGTGCTACATTCTATAACTATTTCAGTGATAAATATGATTGCCTGAATTGGATCGTTTATCATGACATTGTAGAAAACACAAAAGATTACGTAGAAAGTGGCGATTTTGAAAAAGCTCTGACAGCTGCGCTTGAAGTTCTCATTCAAAACAAGCAATTCTACCGTATTGCGTATCACGTAACGGGACAGAATAGCTTTGAAGATATGATTCGTGATAACTTAAGAATATTAGTCATGAAATTTCTGGAAAAATATCGTAAAGAAAATTTTCTTCCTCAATATTCAAATGAATTATTGTCTCGATATGATGCAGAATCTTTAGCGTTTAATATTCGTATGTTTGTCAACGAAATTGGTGGTGCAAAAAGTGTTGAAGAAACAAAACAAATGACACTTGATCTTATGAAGAATTCATTCTTTGACTTTGCGGATGTAAAAGAAGTCAAATGAATGAGTTCTTTTTTTAGAGGTTACTATGAAAACAATACAAGTAAAAACAAAACTAGGAATATTAGAAGGCGAATCTAAAGTGAATTCTATGATCTTTAGAGGAGTACCATATGCAGAAGCTCCTGTAGGAGATAGAAGATTTAAAGTACCGATGAAAAAGGCAAAATGGGATGGGATTTATGAAGCATTGGAATTCAAGAGCCAATGTCCTCAGGCAGATCCAACGGAAGGTTTCTATGGGAAAGAATTCTATACGGATCCAAAGTATCCATTGCCTCCACAAAGTGAAGATTGCTTGTACTTGAACATCTGGGTGCCAAAGAAAGAAGGGAAATTTCCAGTGGCATTCTGGATCCATGGAGGTGCATTTGATCATGGCTTTTCTTCAGAAATGGAATTTGATGGAGAAAAATATGCCTCTCATGATGTTATCCTTGTAACAGTGAATTATCGTGTTGGTGTATTTGGATTTTATGCAGATCCTGTCTTAACAAAAGAGAATACATTCCATACAACAGGAAACTATGGCTTATTAGATCAAATCATGGCTTTGCAGTGGGTGTATGACAATATTGATGCATTTCATGGAGATCGTAACAGAATTACGGTGTTTGGTCAGTCTGCAGGTGCAATGAGCACACAGGCACTGATTACTTCGCCTTTAACGAAAGGCTTGATCCATAGTGCAATTTTCCAGTCAGGTGCAGGGGTGGAAAATGGCATCACACGTACAAAGAAGATGAGTGATGCATATCATACAGGAGATTTGATTCGTAAGCTGTGCAAAGTGAAAAATGTCAATGCACTTAGAAAACTGGATGCGAGTAAACTTGTTTCCATTTTACCGGAGTTATATAAAGAATGTGGCGGGCTTGCGTTTGGTCCTGTGAATGATGGATATCTTCTGCAGGAAGATATGGATGTTGCCGCAAAGAATGGCAGAATTCATAACATTCCTTATATGATTGGTATGACAAGTGATGATATAACAATTGAAAAAGGTACAGATGCTAGAAAATCAAAGTTCTATGAGGGATGTATGAAGTTTCTAGAGCTTCGTTTGATTTATTCCAAGAAGCCTTGTTATATGTATTATTTTTCTAAGAATTTACCATCAGATGATGCTGGTGCATTCCATTCTTCTGAATTGTGGTATATGTTTGGTACATTGGATCGCTGCTGGAGAAATATGAATGCACGTGATTATCGTTTGTCGGAAGCAATGATTACTGCGTGGACAAATTTCATGAAAGATGATGATCCGGGTGCTCAATGGAAACCATATACAAAGAAAGAACAATTTGTTAGAAATTTTATGTAAGATGACAAAAAAAAGCAGATTAGTCCGTAGACGCATCTGCTTTTTTGTCATTTTTGCTTTTTGGGTAGAATAATTCAACATCACGATTTTTATCAAATACGTTGTTGTATTGTAGCATTCTATATTCCTGAATACATTCATCATCAATGTCATCGACAGATTCATAGAAGTTACCTTCAGCATCATAACATCCATATAATGAAATAACAGGATATTGATCTTTTAATTCATACAAGAACTGCTGGTATGGAGTGAGTTCCATATTCGCTGTGTGAAGAATTAAACTAGATAGATAGTTTGCGCTGAGCTTGTCATATGTCTGATCTTCAATGTCATAGTTTGCCCAGATCAAGAATGGTGTAACATACTGCTTGATATCTTCTTCTGGCGTTCCACTTGTTGGGAAGAAGAGACGATCACTTGCAGAACCAAGGGATGGCTGGTGGTCACCATACATGATGATCATGACATTTTCATCGACATTCTCAAAGTATGCAATGAGTTTTTTAAAAGCCTCGTCTGTTAGTTTGATCAATGAAAGATAGTTTTCTGCAGTGTCATAGTTTTCATTGCCATAGCTTGTAAGATCTACAGTCTGCGTTAAATCATCCGCATTTTTATAAGAGCCGTGGTTCTGATAAGTAACGTTGAATAAGAATTGATTCTTACCTTTGTTTTCTTCGTAATTCTCGATAACTTTTTCAAAATCCTGTTCATCTGTTGGATAACCGTGAATTGTATCTAAACCATCAAATGTTTCTGCGAAAACCGTATCTTTGAATTGGAGTTTCTGGTATGCAGTTCTTCTGTTCCAGTTTGTTGATTTGCCTAAATGCATGCCTGTTGTTAAATAATCATTACGATTCATATAAGAAATCGTTGAAGGAACAGAACGGTTCATATACATGTTGTATGGATATACACCTGCCTGGAAGAATGCTGTTGAGTTACCTGTGAGTGTTTCATATTCTGTATTACATGTACCACCGCCACGAACAGATACATAGAGATTTCCGCGAATCGTATTCTCTAAGGAATTAAAGTAAGGCGTCATGCCTTCGGCAATCGTTGTGCCGCCAATATCTAGATCAGAGAATGATTCATTCATGATCTGAATGATTGTTGTTGGTTTTGTGTTTTTTTCATCTGCTTCTGCATCTGCTTTTGCTTTTGTACTGTATTCTTCTTTTAATGCATTGAGTTTATCTTCACTGTATCCATCTGGTTTTGTTGGCTGGTTTTCTAAGAACTGACGAACCAGACCCGTGAAAGTTAAAGTTGTACCTTCATTCTGGAATGTGGATAGTAATCGAATATCCCATAAATAGTAAGAACCAATACTGTTAAAGAACAATGCAACGACAAGTACAATGATTGGATACGCTGTATACCATTTATTGATCTTTGTTTTGTCTCTTGGTACACAACGCATAACGAGATATAACATTGCATCCACGATGAATGCAAAAATCATAATGTAATTTAAACGAATATCATAGTTTGCGGCAACATCCATTGCAGTTCCGAGTGCTGTAAAGTCCCAAGGGGCAATTGGACGATTTCTAAATACGACTACAAATGTGGAAACAATTGCATAGAGTGTAAATGTGATATTCGCAAGATTTAATCCCATTGGCCTTCTAAAGCAGATGAGATGGAAAATCTTGTAGATGACAATCATAATACCGACGTTTAATAAACGTAATCCAGTATTAATATAGAAGAAGTTGCCTAATATGTTCTCCATCATGAAGAATACCCAGCATGGAGCTGCGAGTAACATGAGTTCATTTAATGGAATGGCGTTAGATAATTCTAAATGTTTATCAATCATTACCGCAATGATCCATGCGAGTACCATGATAAATGCATAAACTTGAATGATAATAAATTTTGGAAGATATTCTTCTGTCTGGAATTGTACCCAGCCTTCTACATTCTGCAGATTCAAATGAATTTGATCATTTTCAAGAGAGATATCAATGCCTTGGGAACCTGCTAATTGAGATGTAAAGTTGCTGGAAGTATATTCACGAACAGTCATTGGACCAAACGACAATGTAATTTTATTGATGGTCATGCTCTTTACACCTTGCAGCTGCATCTGCAGGCTGTTTGTTACGATAGGTACATTCGTAATTGCAATCTCTTTATAATATGGTGCGACATCGTACCATGTTTTATGACCGTTGTAGTTGTATGTTTCGAAGATTTCTTCGTTACGATCAGTGTTGTAGTTGGCAAGTACAATCGTTCCTTCACTGCAGCTATCTAGATCTACATGGTATGACAAGTGTGGTGTATATAATACAAGAAATAACCCTGAAACAAATAAGAACCACACAATTCTTTTAATAGAAAATATCCGTTTTAATTTCTTCAACATATTTCACAAAAATTTCACTTTCTTTTATAACCGTTATAGTTTAGCACTTTTCGCATATAAAATCTTGTTAAAAACGTGTGAAAATCTGAAGATTCAGTGAAGATGAGAAAAAAGTTATACAATAAGATAGAAGCGAATAACATCTGTTAGACATTTTATCATTGAGTCTTATAAAAACTTAGAAAATGTGAGATGATTTTAGAACGGAATTTGATGAATCACTAGATAATGAACTTGTTGAAACTGGAGGAAGAATGAAAAAAGAAAGAGAATCGGGCATAGAACTATATAAAGTGATTGCCATTTTTTTGATTGTATTATCACATGTAATACAAACTTTAACAGAACCAAACTATGTTTTAGGAATAGGAGAAGGAACATTTATTAATATTGCTACTGCAACAACAGATTTGTATGTTTTGCTGCTGGCTCTTTTTAGAATTTGTGGTGCATTAGGAAATAATATGTTTTTTATATGTTCTGCATGGTTTTTAGTGAACAGTAAAAAAATGAGTTTGAAAAAAGTAATTCATATGGTACTTGATGTGTGGATCATCAATATGATTGTTTTTTGGGGGTTGCATGCAATTGGAATACAATTTCAGATATCTGATACTGTAAGAACATTCTTTCCAACAACATTTGCGAACAATTGGTATATTACTTGTTATTTGTTGTTTTATTTGATTCATCCATTCTTGAATCGCATGCTGGAACAGTTAAATATAAGTGAACATTTTGCCTTAACATCTTTTTTATTTATGATTTATTTTATTATTCCTGTATTACCTTTAGAGGAAATCAACTTGTTCTTTGCAAATGAATTAGTGATTTTCCTTGCAACATATGTCATTGTCAGTTTTATAAAAACCTATAAAAATGAATGGACAGAAAATCTAAAATTAAATAAAGGTATTCTTTTTGTTTCTATCGTTAGCTATGTTGTATTGATTCTAAGTGTGGATTATCTTGGGCTTAGAACAAATTATTTTTTAAATAGACTCGTACGCTGGAATATGAATAATAGTTTATTTATGTTTCTGATTGCATTTTCTTCATTTAATATGATGAAAAAAAAGAAGTTTATCAATCGTACGATAAATTACTTTTCTTCTTTATCATTACTTGTGTATATATTTCATGAAAATCTTGCTTTTAGAAGATATTTTAGACCAGTGATTGAATTTTCAATATTGCGTCGATTTGGTATAGAACATGCATTTATATGTGCTGTTTTTATGGCTGTTTCTTTAGCAATCCTATCATTCATCATCAGTGCAATCTACAAGATATTCTTTACAAAAATTGTATCGAAACTGAGTTCCATCATTTCCCAGAATATTCAAACATTGTGGAAGAAATATGAACGTTTGGTAATAGAAGAATAATGAAAAAAAGATGACGTCGACGTCATCTTTTTCGCTAATTAAAGGTTACAAATTCATCTTCTGGTTTATGATAGTTGGAAATACGGTTTGCATATAGAACGCATGTTTTACCGCCATTTTCCATAGGGATTGTTTTGAGATGCCCTTGTACTTCATACCAGTTGCCTTTTGTCATTTCCTGGATCTTTACACCTGTGACTGTAATACCGCATTCAGATGTATCTGCTGCACAGCAAACCATTGCACGTCTAGCCATAATAAATGTCTGATGATAGCCTGGAATACTTTCAGCATAGTATCCACGAAGAATAACTTCTTTTTCATCATATTTATCTGGATTTTCCACAGCATCCATATACCATAATCCGTAGTCATCATCTTTGATGTCAATGATGGGAGCATTGATATCAAATGGCAGACCACCATCTTTTAATTCAATTGCTTCACCAAAATTTCCTTCATAGAAGATTTGTGCCCTGCGGTTAATTGCTTTGATATTTCCTCTTAGCATGCTTCCGGATGTTTCTTCTGTGCATCGATTACAGATAACAGTATCAGAATAACGAATCTGTTCATACATCATTTGACGTAATGGTCCCATGAATGTAGCAAATGTTGAAGCATCTACTGGTGTTAGAATCTGTACAAGTGGCCAGAAATCAGGCATGTTAGAAATGATACTTTCAGGAATTGCCAGTGTACCATTCCATTCAATGAATACCTGATCTGGATGATAGATTGTATCTAATTCATGCATCTTTTCTGGTGTAAATGTTTCCACATCATCAACATATTCAATAAATGCATGATGATCATTCAGCCAGTCTTCTTCATATTCTTCTTCGCCTTGTTCAAAGCAGACAATTAAAGTTCTAGATACACCTTCCATGAAGTTTGGATCACTTAATGTATCTTTAATTAATGTTGTTTTTCCAGAATCTAGAAAACCAGTGAATAAATATACAGGTGTTGCCATATTACTTCACCCTAAATAATGTCTTAATGTTTTCTACATCAACATGTTCACCAATGACAGTAATCAATCCAGTATAGGCAGCTTTACCTGTACGGATATCTACATCACCAGGAACATAGTCAAAGAATAACCAGGATCCATCTGTTGCAGGAACGATACCTTTCGCACGAACGATATTTTCGCCAAGGCCTTTGAGCGCTTCACGAATGTCGTCTTCTGTATAACGGTTAACTGTTTCAATACCAATAGAATCAAATACATCATCTGCATCTAATCCGTGATGGTGATGATGGTGGTGATGGTGTTCATGTTCACCTCCACCAATATGTACTTTATTTCCTTCACTTAAGCCTTCATTTGCATGTTCAATTTCTTCGGAATGATCATGATGGTGGCAGCATTCATGCTCTTCATCATGGTGATGTCCACAACAGCATTCATGTTCTTCTTCGTCATGATGGTGATGGCATTCATGCTCTTCGTCATGATGATGTCCACAACAACATTCATGTTCGTCCTCATCATGGTGATGATGTTCATGTTCCTCTTCATCAAAATCTAATTCTTCCAGACCTTCAGGGAAGCCGTTACTGGAACCAGTCATTGCTTCATAGATACTTTCCCCATTGAGATCATCCCATGGTGTTGTGATGATTCTTACATCAGGATTCAGCTCACGAATGATAGAAACATCTTCATTTAATTTTTCTTCATTGACCATCTGTGTTCTACTTAAAATAACACAACAAGCTGTAGAAATTTGATCATCAAAGAATTCTTTGAAGTTCTTGTGATAGATCTTGCATCTTTTCGCATCTACGACAGCACTATAGCTGTTGAGCTCCAATCCTTCTACAGATTTTACGATAGAAAGAATATCTGATAATTTACCTACACCACTTGGTTCAATGATGATATGGTCAGGATGGTATGTATTTTCAACTTTTTCCAGAGCATCATGGAAATCTCCCTGCAATGTGCAGCAGACACATCCACCATTAATTTCATTGATTGTGATACCAGCTTCCTGTAAGAAACCGCCATCAATACCAATTTCACCAAATTCATTTTCTACTAATACTACTTTTTTGCCCGCAAATACATCTTTGATTAATTTCTGAATCAATGTTGTTTTACCAGCACCTAAGAATCCGCTAATGACATCTACTTTACTCATTTTTTTATCCTCACTTTCACGTGCTTTATCATTATAACAAAGTCGTCAAATATTGGTTGTAAAGTGATTTTTGAAATATTCAGAATTATTTGAAGATAATGGAGTGAATGTTGTAAAATCTATAAGTGTTATGAATATGAACCAGGAGGGAATGAGTAATATGAATACGAACAAGTTAATGAAAATAGGACTATCCGCATTGATATCTACGAGTATGCTGGCTGGTTGTACAAAAAAAGAAATATCTAAAACTTCTGAAGAACAAACGTCTACTGTTGAAGAAGAATCCTTAAGTGCGACGTTAAAAGTCTGGGCACCTGAAGAAGAAACTGGAAAAGACAGCTGGATGGAAAAAGAAATCAAAGCATTTAAAAAAGCACATCCAAAATGGGATTTAACAATTGAAACAGAAGCAGTTGCTTTTGCGGATGTGAAAAATAAACTGGCAGAAGATGCAGAAAATTTACCTGATGTATATTTATATGATTCGAATGATCTTCCAAGTCTTATCGAAACAAATGCTATTGCAGAGCTTGGTGGTGAAACTTTAAATACAATTGAAAATGAGAATAGCTCTACAATTGTAAATACAGTGACATATGATGGTGCAGTGTATGGTGTTCCGTATACATCTAGTGATACGTGGTGCATGTATTATGACAAGAGTGTGTTTGGTGAAGATGTTGTTAAGAATATTGATGCAATGCTAAAAAAAGGAAAAGTTGGCTTTTCTTTACTGGATGGGAAATATATTTCAGCATTCTATTTTGGTGCTGGAATGAATAGTGCAGTTGATTTTGCCAGTGAAAATGCAACGGCAGTGACAGACTATCTGGTTGATTTAAAGAATTCTAAAAACTTTGTGAATTCCAAAGAAGATCCCGCAACACTTTTAAAGAACGGTACAGTAAATGCGGTATTTGCTTCCACAAGTGATTATGCATCCATGGAAGAAGCACTTGGAAAAGAAAACATTGCGGTATGTGCAATGCCTGAATATACATTGAACGGAAAAGAAGTACAGTTGAAAACAACAGTTTCTACAAAAGCAGCTGCAGTTGTTCCAACAAGCAAAAGTATTAAGGCAGCCGTGGCATTTGCAGGCTTTTTAGGCAGTGCACAGTCACAATTGAATCATTATGACAAGTGGCATGTACTTCCAGTCAATATGAGTATTGAAACAGATGATGCTGCAATCAAAATACAGATCGATGCTTTGCAGAATACATCCATTGTTTTGACATCACAGAATAGTGATGTTTCTCGTTTTGAAAAAATGGGAAATGATATTGCAAGTGGTGTTGTAAAACATACTGTTGTTGAACAACCTGTTGAAGAAAATAGCACTTCAAATGAGTAAAAAAAGATTTTTATTCAAAGCAGTTTTTGTATATAATCATTTCGATGTGAGGAAATGATTATGAAAGCTGCTTTTTTTGATATTGATGGCACATTAAAACCATTTAATGAAATTGAATTACGAGATACAACGATTGCAATGCTGCATGCATTACAGGAAAAAGGAATCAAGGTGTTTCTGGCGAGTGGTAGACCACCTGTACAATTACCATTGCTTGGAAAGAAATTGAATGCTTTTCCATGGGATGGGTATGTCCTTTTGAATGGTCAATACGTCATGGATAAAGACAAGCATTGTTTTTATAAACTGCCGATTTGTAAGGAAGCGTTGCATTCTTTAGTTCCATGGCTCAAAGAGAATGCGGACTATGCTTGTACATTCATGGAAGAAAATGATTCTTATGATATTACATTTAATAAAGCACATTATGAATATTTAAAAAGTATTGGAAAAGAAGATTATATGTTAAGAGTAGAAGATCCGGTTCGCTCATATACACATGATACGTATCAGATCTGTCCACGTATTCCAAGCAAGGATGATGCGGAATGGGTAAAACATGCACCAGGTATGAAATCTGCAAGATGGACAGAAGAATTTGCGGACATGATTCCATTAGAAGGTGGAAAACCTGTAGGGATGCGGAAAATACTGGATTACTATGGTATTGATCAGAAAGATACCATTGCCTTTGGTGATGGTGGAAATGATATGACAATGCTTGAATTTGCGGCAATTGGTGTTGCGATGGGAAATGCGAATGATGAAGTGAAATCACATGCAGACTACGTTACAGATACAAGTGAAAACGATGGTATCCTGAAAGCATTTCAGCATTTTGGTATTTTATAATATTCAAGTTTTGTTCACTTAAAGAAGAAAAAAATGTTGTATTCTAGATAGGCAAAAAAGTGGGGAAAAGAACATGTTTAATTTCTTGAAAAAACTGAAAAAAGAGAAAAAAGAAGAAAACAGAACAGAAGAAAAAAGCGTTGCCGCAAAACAAGACCTCAGTAATGGGATTGCTAGAGGAATGTATTGTGAATTATGTGGATATATGGAAGTAAATGAAGATAGTAATGAACTTCCAATGGAAGGCTATGCTATTTGCCCAAATTGTGGCGGTACTTTAAAAATTGGCTGGTTTATGAAAACAGAAGATGGATATCATCTGGCTGAAAATGCTGCACCAGTTGCATTGGAAAAGAAGAAAACAAGTGGTGGACATTATCGTGTGAGAAAACCTGGTCCAAATAGAAGCAGAAGAAAAGGAAATCGAAATCATTGATCATTGAGATTGATGATTTTTTGATGGCTTTTTCGGAATTGTTTTGGTGACATGCCTGTATATTCTTTGAAGTTTCTTGAAAAATGGGAACGATCATGATAACCATTGAACTCAGCAATTTCTTGAATTGTCATTTCTGTTGTGAGTAGAAGATGCATGGATTCTTCCATTCTGATGGATAATAGTTTTTTTGAAAATGACATGCCTGTAATCTTTTTGAAGCGATAGGAAAGATAGTCTGGGTGGTAGTTGAATTCTTTTGCGACCTGATCTAACGTAATATCGCGATAGTGCTCTCCAATATATTTCATGATTTTACCAAAGATATGATTCTGGATCATTGTGGATCTTGGAATGAGTAAAGTTTCTGAATGATTTCGATCTAAGAATGAAAATAAGCCTACAAGTAATAAACGGATTATTTTTTCATGATATATATCATCTCTTGGAAATTCGTTGAAAATGAGTTCAAGTGTATAGAGTGCATCATTGCCAATATTAGAAAAATATAAGTGTTCTCCACTTGCATCTGGCGCATGTAGAAAATCATACAGGATCCTGCAGTCTGAAATCTGGGAATCAAATAGACTGTCAAAAAAGGATGCTTGAAAATCATAGACAAGAAGTGATTCTGTTGCCTGATATTGCATGTCTTCTCTTGAGAATATTAAATCATGAGACAGTGCATGATATGTTGTTCCGTCTAATGCAATTTCACATTCATTTTGCGGAGTGATCATTGTGAAATATGTACTGATACCTTCCGTGGTAATCGATGCTTGAATATCTTTCATGACCAATAGTATATCATTCGAATATAAGAATCAGCCACGTTTTTAATTGGATTAGTCCATTGTTCACAAATTCACAACCTCGTACACTAGTAGCACTGAAAGGGTAGAGGAAATGAAAAAGAAATTATTAACATGCATGCTTGCATGTGTAATGAGTGTTTCTCTTTTTGGATGTTCCAGTACTTCTAATAGTACAGCGGCAGAAGCAAAAGATGGCACTTACACAGCAACAGCACAAGGATTTGAAAAGGGTGATGTTAAAGTCACAATTACAGTGAAAGATGGAAAGATTACAGATGCTGAAGTAGATTCTAGCAGCCAGTCAAAAGGCTATGGTGCAGATGCTGCGGAAGGGTTAGCAAAGGAAATCGTAGAAGCACAGTCTGGTGATATTGATGTTGTATCTGGCGCGACTGCTACACGTGATGCGGTAAGCGAAGCTGTAGAAGATTGTATGAAGCAGGCTGGTCTATCCACAGAAACAAAGAAGGGTGAAGATGAAACATTAGAAGCAGATGTTGTCGTTGTAGGTATGGGTGCATCTGGTACAACTGCTGCTTTAAGAGCAAGTGAAGGTGGTGCTTCTGTCATTGGTATTGAAGCAACAGAATCTATTGGTGGCTTTGGTAATGCAGCGCAGGGGATGTTCGCAGTTGGATCTGTTGAACAAAAAGCACGTTATGCTGATGGTGAAACAACAGATGAAGAATACTGGTATGATCACTTCCAGGAACGTAACAACAACATGGGAAATTCTAAGCTGATCCGTGAATTTATTGCAGAAGCTAAGAATACAGTTTCTTATATGTTAAATCATGGAGTTGGATTCTTCCTGTCTGAAACAGCACAGCAGATTGCACACTTTGATACAGAAGTTGTATACCACAGATGGAACAATGCAAACCCATTTGAATATTTAGGGGATGCATTGGATAAAGCTGGTGTGGATGTGCATTATGCTACTACAGCGAATTCTATCATTGTTGACAAGGATGGAAACGCAACTAGTGTAAAGTGTACAAAGAAAGATGGCGGCACATTAACGGTCAATGCAAAATCCGTTGTAATTTCTACAGGTTCTTTCGCAAATAATGAAGAACTTATGAAAGAAACATTAGGTGAAGATGTATATGCAAACTGCAATGTTTTAGCTGGTTCTTATGCGCCTGGTGTGGATATGATGTGGAACATTGGCGCTGACAAGGGTGAATTGTTAACAATGAACCATGGTGTTACAACACAGGGATGTGATGATGAAGTTGTATCTCAGTTAACACTCAACTCTCCAATTTTATGGGTCAATAACCAAGGCAAGAGATTTATGAATGAAGATTTATTGAAAGATACTGTTGAATTTACATCTTCTGTACTTTCTCAAGGTGGCTATGCGTATACAATCGTTGATCAGGCTACAGTAGATAGATGGACAGATATGTCTCAGGAAAATACAGGTACCTGGGTACATTACTGGGATCGATTTGGTATCGTTGATGAAAATGGCAATCCAACAATCTACCATGCACCTGTCAGCAGTGATGATTGGAAGAGTGGCTTTGATCAGTTGACAGAAGCAAATGAAGGTGGTGTATTTGATACACTTGAAGAAGCTGCAGAATTTATTGGATGTGATGTAGAAGATCTGCAGGAAACAGTAGATAACTATAATAGCTATGTGAAGAGTGGCAAGGATGAAGAATTCTTCAAGTCTAAGGAATCTTTGAAGTATTCTGTTTCTGAAGGACCTTACTATGTAACTAAGGGACATGCTGGTGTATTAGGCGCTCTTGGTGGCGTGAATACAAACGAAAAGCTTCAGGTATTGAATGAAGATCATGAAGTCATCAAGAATCTCTATGCAACTGGTAATAACGTTTCTGGTATCTCTTATGGTACATATCAGGATGTTGAAGGTGTTGGTTTAGGTTTCTCATTGACTTCTGGCAGACTTGCAGGTATTCAGGCCGCAAGAAATGCTGGATATGAAGTTGAAGATGACACAACAGCATTAACAGAAACTGGTAAAGAAACGATGCAGACAGCTACAGAACGTGGTATGAATGGAAATTTAGAAAGTCATTAATTCTTTAGGAGCTTAATGAAGTAAAAACAGCTTTAAATGGCATCAACAAGCCTTTTAGAGCTGTTTTGTGTTTTGTTGATGTTTATCGTATTTTTTGCTTTTCATATGAGATATATTTGTTTTTCTTTTTTTTGAATCGCAGTGAAAAATCTTTTCTAATTTGTTAAAAATTCATTTGAACTATACCCGTTCTCAATTTATATTATTTTTACCAGATATATCCTTGATGGAAAGGAGCCTTGTGTGAGACACTATGTAAATAATGAAACAGACTCCGCATTGTATAAGGAGTTGAAATACTCACAATTACTACAAGAAAAAAATGACAGTGAGCAATTTTTAAAATTAATCGCACCTAAGTATCTAGGTGTTTATGTTGTAGATAAACAAACAGATCAATTTAGAGAAATCATAACACCGGAATTTTTCCCAACACTACTGAAAGATAAAGAGTGGAAGTTTTCAACGATGATAGATGAATATCGGAAGCATTTTGTAAAGGAATCTTATCGTAGTGTATTTGATGCGGTGATGGATTATGGCTATGTGTATTCTGTTTTAAAAGAAAAGTCAGAACTATGTTATCTTTACCGCAAGATGGATGGTGATTTAGTAAAGCTTCAAATTAAATCATATTCAAAACAGGATGAGAATTTATCTATCTGGATTTTTACGAGCGAAGAGAGTGATGAAGCAATTTATGAATCATTAGGCACTGCGAGATGGAAGATCATGTTTGACGAAAATGAAAATCCACTTGTATATCAAGGGAATAATGCATTATGTCGTATGTTCCATTATGCATATGAAGATTTTTCGAGTGGTTTTCGTTCTTTCTTGTCTTATGTACATCCAGATGATGTCAATAAAGTAAAACAATCCATTGATAGATTTAAAGCATTACGCAATCTAAATGAACAACATGATGATGAATTTCGGTTGAGAAACTCTGATGGAGAATATCAGTGGGTACATTCCATTGGAAAAACAATTTGGCAAGAAAATGGAAAAATCAAGAATGTCTGTGGAATTTTTATTGATATTAACAAGAGAAAACAAAAAGAAGAGAAACAGAGAAGAATCATTGATGGGCTTGCGAATGAGTATGTAACGATGTGGCTGGTCCATCCTGATCAGACTTGTGAGCTTTGCTGTTATAAATATGCGGAATGGGTCATTCAGGAAGCCATCGAGATGTTTGAAAAAATCAATCACTATACAAAATCTATGCGTGATTATGCTGAACGTTATATTGACGAAGAAAATCGTGCAGCATTTTTAAAAGACACAGCATATGAAACCGTATTGAAAGAAATACAGGAAAATCCAATCTATAAGGTAATTTATCAAAGAAATACATATGGACAGCGGGCATACTATCAGATTTCGTTTGCAAAACTGGATAAAAATGATAATTCTTTCGTCATGGGATTTAAAGATGTGAACGAAGTTGTTCTGGAAGAAATTAAAAAGAACAATCAACTCGAAGCTGCATTACATAAAATTGAAAAAGAAAAAGATATTCTAGATAAGTTATGTTCTGACTTTACGGCAGTTTATTTTGTTGAATTAAATTCTAAAACATTTGAATCTGTACATATTTCTTCAAATACAAACGCAGAAGATATCTTAAGAAAGCAAGTGTTCTATAATTTTGATAGTTATTGTATGCGTTATGCATCTTCTTATATTTCTGAAAGTGATAAAAAAGATTTTCTGGATTGGTTTAAATGCGAAAATTTAAAGAAAAATTTAACTGAAAATAACCGTATAACATATCACTATCAAAGTTTTTCTAACAAGAGTCATCAAAAATACTTTGAAGCACAGGCAATTAAGGTTAAAGAAGATGAAAAACATTGTTATGCACTTTTAGGTTTTAGATATATTGACGATATCATGGAGAAAGAAAAAGCAATCCAGGAACAAATTCAAAAGGCATATGAAGAAGTGATTGAAAGTAATGAAATCATTTCTGCAATTGCGAAATCATATTGTCATATTTATTTAATCAATCTTGAAAAAGATGAATTTGAAGAGATATCGCATGATAGTACAGTACATCATTTCACAGGAAATAAAGGTTGTGCTTCAAAACGATTTAAAGAGAGATGTGAAGAGAGTGTTGAGTTAGAATATCGAGAGATGTTTTATGAATTCACAAATTTTGAAACCATTCAAAATCATTTAGCAAAGGATGATGAAACTGTCACGGAATATAAGATGCTTGATGGAAACTGGCATCGTCTTGTGTTTATTGCGAAAAATCGTGATGAAAATGGGAAAGTGATTGAAATCATCTGTACAATACGTAGTATCAGTGAAGTGAAGAGAAGGGAATTGAATTTACATTATGAAGCAGAAGAAGCAAGACATGAAGTTGAAGCGAAGAATCGATTCCTTTCAAATATGTCTCATGATATCCGCACACCATTAAATGGCATGATTGGAATGTTGCGTATGGCAGAACAATATCCAGATGATTTGGAAATGCGTCAATCATTAAAAGCGAAAGTAAATGAATCATTGGATTATCTAGTTACATTGATCAACAATATTCTTGAGCTTAATAAGCTGGAAACAGATAAAACGGAAATTGTATGTATGCCATTTAATATGATTGAAGTCATTCAAGATGCATGTTTCCGTTCATACAGAAAAGCGAAAGAAAAGAATATTACGTTCCATATGGATGTAGATAAAAAAAGCATTCAATATCCATATGTAGTAAGTAACGCTACATATATTGATAGAATCTTTGCAAACTTAACTGAAAATGCGGTAAAGTTCACGGAAGAAAATGGAAATATTGATGTGTATTACAGAGAAATTCATCATGATGATACACATGTGACAGTTGAATTTGGATGTAGGGATGATGGAATCGGTATGTCTGAAGAGTTTATGAAATATGCTTTTGATGCATTTTCACAAGAAAAAAAGACAAGTCGTTCTAAGTATGAAGGAAGTGGTTTAGGTTTATCGATTGTAAAGAAACTTGTAAATAAGTTAGATGGAACCATTGAAGTAGCCAGCAAGAAAAATGTTGGTACAGATATTAAGGTCTGTATGACATTTGAGATTGGAGAAGAAGTAAATTCTAACAGTATTCTAGAAAATTATTCTGATTTGAAAGGATTAAGAGCACTTGTTGTAGAAGATAATGAATTAAATACAGAAGTTGTGAAATTCTTGCTTGAAAAGAATGGAATCATTGTAGATTGTGTTGGAGATGGTGTGCAGGCTTTGGAGAGTTTTGAAAAATCCAGTCTTGGATATTATGCGATGATATTAATGGATATTCTGATGCCAAGAATGAATGGGTTAGAAGCTACAAGAAGAATTCGAACTCTACAAAGGAAAGATGCTTCTTTGATTCCGATTATTGCGATGAGTGCAAATGCTTTTTTGGATGATATCATGCGTGGAAAGATGGCTGGTATGAATGAATATCTTGCGAAACCATTAGATGAAGAAATGTTGATTCGTGCAATTAGAAAATGCTTAAAATAAATATGCAAAATGCAGTCATTGACTGCATTTTTACTTGAGGCTGAATGTAATAGATGCTTGATGGTGTTTGTAGTTAAAGTTAAGGATTGCACCATTGATCATTGTGAAATGTGGATTTGTGTGACCGATATCTGCATCATAGATCACAGGAATATCTTCACATGAAGTTGTGAGTGCTTCTTGATAGCTCATGCCAGTCTCACTGGATTCAAACAGTGTTCTGCCCACAATGATTGCTTTTGTGCTTTCAAACCATCCAGCATAACGCATCTGAATGAGGGTACGGTAGAGTACTTCTGCACTGAGTGAGAAGTTATCGAAATACCAGATGATTCCGTCATCTGCATACTTTTCAATAAACTTCTTTGTGCCATCAAACTTTGTACCAATTAAATCTTTTAATACATCAATACATCCACCAATACATCTGCCAGATGTCGTGAGTTCTTCTTGTGTACAGTTCCATTGTACTTTTGTATCTGGAACAAATCCTTCAACATCCCATGGCAATGCTTTCTGGTATTCTGGATAGTTTGTCTGTTCAATGAGATTTCCTTTGATGATTTCGAGGTTGTTTTTTACAAATTGTGGTAATGGTTGCAGGTCATAGCTGGATCCTCCATTGAAACCGTAGATCGTAGCGACATCGCATAGTGTTGTGTATGGATATAGGACACCTGTTGGATCACTTGCACCCATAATGAACTTTGGATGCTTTTTTAATGTTTCAAATGAAATGTATGGAATCATTTCGTTTAAGAAATCTCCACCTTTTGCACACATTACAAAATCTACTTCTGGATCTTGAAAGAGTTGATTTAATTCATCTCCTCTTTGTTTTGCGTTTCCTCCTCGTGGATCATTGACTCTAACGTGCTGTGTTTCTTTGATGTTGTAACCTTGTTGTTTGAGTGTATCTAAACAGGCATCAAAGCTTTCTAGATCTTTTCCTGCACCTGCACTTGGTGCGCAGATTCCTATTGTTGAACCGTTTGTTAAAAATGATGGATAAATCATGAGTAACTCCTTTTTGAAATATTATAGAGAAAAATGTAGAGGATGGGGAAGAGGATATATTTTAAGTATATTGTGATAAAATGATTATCAAAGGAATTGAATCGTATGGATAAGACACTGGAATACTATAATCAAAATGCAAAGCAATTTACTTCAACAACACAAACATTAGAGTTCTCTCAAACACAGGATAAATTTTTGAACTATTTAAAAATTGATGCGAAGATCCTGGATTTTGGTTGTGGCGCTGGTAGAGATACAAAGTACTTTCTGGAACATGGATATGATGTAGATGCAAGTGATGGTTCCATTGAAATGGTCAAAGCTGCATCAAAATTGACAGGATTGGATGTTAAATTGTTATTGTTTGAAGATTTGAATGAAAAAGATATGTACGATGGTATTTGGGCGTGTTCTTCTATCCTGCATTGTAAAAAGGAACAATTGGTCATTGTATTTCAAAAGATGGCAGATGCATTAAAAGAGAATGGAATTGTATATACTTCTTTCAAATATGGGAATGATTCTTGTGAAAGAAATGGTAGATATTTCACAGATTTCACAAGTGAATCATTTCATGATTTCATGCTGAAAATCCCATTTGCACTTGTGGAAGAATGGCAATCAAGTGATATTCGACCAGGCAGAGAAAATGAAAAGTGGCTGAATCTGATTCTGAGAAAAAAATAATATGAATGAAGCAGAATTCTTAGAAAAGTATCAAATGTGCAGGAAAGAAAAAGTAATGTATCCAAATGGTGGATACAGTATTTTCTATGCAAAAGATGATATTTCCATCATCATTGATATCGATATATGTAAACAGGATACAAAAGCATTTTCGTATTCTCTTTTGACGGATAAGCAGAATGCTTATATGAAAGAATATATGCATGTGTATCGCTTTCTTGGGTATGATGAAAAAAGAATTGATGCATGTATGCGTGGTCAAATGGATTGTGAAGAAAATTATCTGAAAATCAATGATCGTTCAAATCATGCGGAAGCATCTCCTTTAGAAATGAAATTTGAAGATAGTTTTGCTTCTGTCTATGGAATGTCTTCTTTAAAGTATTTGAATAAAGAATATGCGATTACAACACAACAGGGGAATCATTTTTACCTGGATTACTATATTTCAAGTGAGAATGGAAATATCGCAATTGAAGAAAATGGTATTCATTATCATCATCCAATGATCATTCGTGAAAAGAAATATATTCAGCAGTTAGATAAGCAAAATGCATGTTCCACACAGAACATTAAACTTTATCGATTTTCCAGTGAGGATTGTCTGTTTGAAAATCGTATTGAAGATGATATCAAAACATATATTGGTGAAAATACATCTTCTTTTAAAGAAACAGGTATTTTGGCGGAAAGAAAGTTCAAACTGTATGAACATCAGGAGATCACATTAGAGGAAATTCATCATCAAAGAAATAATGGCGTGAAATCATTTCTTGTAGTACTTCCTACAGCGAGTGGAAAATCTAAGATCATTGAAGAAGATATCCAGTCATATGCGAAATCTTTTGTGGATTTGAAAGTGTTGATTCTTGTTCCTACAGTGCGTGTGAAAGAGGATTGGGAAAATCGTGTGAATGCATCATTGAAGGGAATGCATGTGGATGTGAAAACATACGCATCAATGATTCGCCATATTTCTCAATATGATCCACATTCTTATGACTATATTGTGGTGGATGAAGCGCATCATGCGGTTGCACCTGTATTAAAGAGAACGATACAGTTTTTTGATCCTTCATTTTTAATTGGATTGACCGCAACAGATCAACGACCGGATAAAAAGAAACTGGAATCTATTTTTGGCAGCTATTCTACACATCTTTCTTTGAAAGAAGCAATGGATAAAGGAATTATTGCGAAAGCAAATGTGTATCGTTTGAAAACCAATCTGGATTTAAGTAAGATTCGATTTAATGGAAAAGATTATGTGAATGCAGATCTTGAAAAGACAATCAGCATTACATCTAGAAATGAATTAATTGGACAAGTTTTAAGTGAATATTTTAGTGATGGTCAATGCAAAGAGTATCAAGGTGTCATCTTTTGTGTGAATACAAGGCATGCATCTAAGATGGCGGAGATACTGAATAAACAATTTGGTATTTCGGCAAAAAGCTATACAAGAGAAAGCAAACATCCAGAAGAAATCATGCAGGATTTTAAGAATCATAAGATTCGTTTCTTGTGTGCCTGTAATATGATTTCTGAAGGATGGGATTATCCTGAATTGCGTATTATTGTGATGGCTAGACCAACATTGTCAAAAGTTCTTTACCAGCAGCAGATTGGAAGAGGCCTCCGAAAAACAGATACAAAGAAAAATGTTTTTATCATTGATGTTGTAGATGAATATGGTGCTGCTTTGAAAGCTTGTAATATGCATGTGCTGTTTGATAATCCTTGCTATGTTCCTTTTGGAGATATTTCTCAAACATACAATGTTGGTGATGTGATTGAAGTGGATGGAATTCATGAAGAAATCGAAAGGATTGAATGGGTAGATATTCATTCGTTTGAAGAAGAATATGGTTCGTATTTGAGTAAAGAACAGGTTGCGCGTGAATATTTCGTAGATACAAAAACAATTTCATCATGGATCAAAAAGAAAACGATTCTTCCAACAAAAGAATTTATGTTTGGAAGCAAATCCATTCCACTATTTTCGAAAGAAGATGTTGAGAAATATCGAACACAGTTAAAGATTCCAATGCATACAGATGAAACAATCAAAGAAGACTTTTTTTCGTTCTTGAAAGAAAGAGATTATTCCTATTCGTATAAAATGGTGTTTTTGTTGTCCGTTATTCATCATATGAATGAAATTGGAGATGTGAATATTGATGAAGTATTAGATTCCTATCGCATGTTTTATGAGGATCGTATTGATCATGGTTTGAAAGTTGATCGAAACGGATGTCCATATACAACTGATACATTAAATGATATCTCTTATGTGAAAAGAAGTATGTTGACAAATCCATTTGAAAAGTTTGAAAGAAAAAGATTTATGTATTACTCCAAAGATTTAAAGATGCTTTCTATCAATCATGCTTTATTTTCTAAAATGAATGCTGAAGACTGGAAGATGGTTGAAAATCAAATGCGAGAAGACTTAAACAATTATTATCAAAACATATAAAAGGATCCAATGCGGATCCTTTTAACCTTCTTTGATTGCTTTATCGTATGCTTTCTTTGTCTTTTCATCAAAGCATACCCATACAATTTCCTCAAATGCATCTGGTAGAGCATCTGTAAATTCCTTCACTGCCTGATAGGCTATGTGAGCAGCTTCATTCAGTGGATAGCTATACACACCTGTAGAAATAGATGGAAATGCAATTTTTCTGATTCCATTGATTGAAGCAAGCTCTAAAGAATTTACATAACAATTTTTTAACAGCTGTGCTTCATTACCATTTCCATAATAGACAGGTCCTACTGTATGAATGATATATTCACAAGGAATACGATAGGCAGAAGTAATCTTTGCTTCACCTGTAGGACAGCCATGCAGTTTTCTGCATTCTTCTAATAAAAGTGGTCCAGCTGCTCTATGGATTGCACCATCCACACCGCCTCCACCAAGTAAAGATTCATTTGCGGCATTGACAATGGCATCCATGCCTTTGATTTTTGTGATGTCTCCTAAGACTGTAGTAATCTTTGTCATCGGATGTAATGTGCTCCTTTGATTTCTAAATCTAATAATCGTTTTCTTTCTTCTTCTGGTAATACACTTGTGTATAGCTGGGTGGCTTGAAATTCTATATCACGATATGACTTTGGAATTTCTGCAAACTTTGAAGCAATATGTACTTCTTCTTTGCGTTTTGAATGCAGCCATTCTCTACCCTTGTTATTAAATGCCAGGATACGGAGTGTATCTAGCTTTGGCAAGTTCTTTACGTCTTCTTTTGTAATCTGCATCATGATCTGTACAAGACATCTTCTGATCTTGCTTGCGGTATAGCGATAGTTCACGCACGCCTGTATGAATTCCTGGTATGTTGCACATTTCTCTGCGTTTTTCTTTAGGTGATTTTCAATGCCTTCACTGATCAAGAAATATTCAGATAACTTAGAAGATGGCGTCATCATTAAATATGTTCGAATATATGGATAGAACATATCCATTGTGACATAAGATGAGTGCAACAGTTCTTCTTTCATTGGTGTAGTGATTTCAATGTCTTTCTTCTGCATGCATGCATTTCTAATGGCATATGCACTTGCAAGCGGCTGAATCGTTTCATCGAAGTATCCTGTATTTCTTTGAATCAATACTGGTTTGATCTTTGTATCTTTGATGGCTTTTAAATAACATACAGCTAAGATGTCATTTGGTTCCATTTGTGATGTGAGTAATGAATAGGCTTTTGGAAAGGATACACCTGTATCCATGATTTCTTTGATGTGATTGAGATTGACAGGGGTATCTGCAATCTCTGACAGGTTTTCAATATTTCCACATTCGCTGCCAAATGAAATATAATCTACATCTGCCAGTTTCAATAGATCTACACCACCTTGTGCAAATTGATGGGCAGCTTGTGTTGCGTAGATGTATGGTAATTCAATGACAACGTCAATTCCATTTTTTACTGCTGCTTCTGCTCTTTTCCATTTATCAATAAATGCGGGTTCTCCTCGCTGCATAAAATGAGATGACATGATGGCAATCATGACATCTGCGTTTGTTTTTTTTCTTGCTTGTTCAATCTGATATTGATGTCCATTATGAAATGGATTGTATTCGCAAATAATTCCACATGTTTTCATGTCTCTATTGTATATGAAAAAAAGTTGAAAGCCAAAACTTTCAACTTTTGTGAATTAAAGAATACCGAATGGAGTGTCAGCTACGACCCAGTCAAGAAGAATTTCTTCATTTGAATTGAGCTTGCCAACGAGGTTGTATTCATTGGATACTTCAATATCATGACATACGACCCAGAGTTCACCACGGTAATGTTCCAGGTTGTCGTTAACAATCAATAGATCACCACGATGTGCTGTAAAGCCTTCCTTTGATCTTGGTGGAATGGACTGTCCCTTGAATACAACACGTGTTCCTGAGCTTCTCAGGATGTCATCGTTGCAGTCACCACGCTGGTTGTGCTTGTCGTAATATACGATTTGTTTTTCAAGTGGTGTGATGTCATCAACAAGTGTAGCTTTCATTGTGATCTTTGTAAGATCTGTATCAGCCATTGCTTTGAGTTCTTCGTCACTTGCATATGCATTACCAACTAAGATATCCTGACATAGATTCATCGCAATTAGGTGTCTTAGCTGAAGATCAATTGGAAGATCTCTATGCATTTCCAGTGTTGGCAAACCATCAAATACTGGCCATGGACCAAATGTGTTCTTTTCGTTAGAAGAAACGAAAGATGCAACTCTGAAACCTGCGTTCTTGTATCTAGATGTTAATTCTAGATATCTCTTTAATCCCATACCTGTATGGCGCTGTGGGAAGAAGTTGGAACAGAAACACATATTTTCCTGATCTGCACCTGTTTCAATCAAATTTCTGAAAGCAATGTTGCCAGATGCGTTGTATTCGATCTTGATACCATATGGGTTTCTTGTGATTGCGGCATCTTCTTGAGAAGAGAAATGACCATCTAAACGGATGATATCAAGTCCAATCTCATGGAAAACGGACAAATCATAAGGTGTTGCACCAATGTGTGCGAATACTTCTGGGTTTGTATCCGCAGATACTGTTAAACCACATTCGTGTGCGACCTGACAGAACTTTGAGAAGTTTTTAACGAGTTCCTCTTTGGACTCCTTTACTGATAGGAAACATGTAAAAACTCTCTTGAAGCCTAGTTCTCCTGCTTTTTTCATGTAAGCAAATACGTCTTCGTAAGTGCTATGTTCTGGATAAACAGATATACCTAATGTTTTCATAACTCCATTGTAAAGGAGGAAAAAAAATAATCAATATGGTAGTTTTTTTCAGATGCATTAAAATATAGAAAAAGACCTAAGGAAATCATTATGAATGAATTTATTTATGGGAAAGAAGAGATGGACTATCTTTGTCAAAAGGATGGAAAGATGAAAGAAGTGATTGAAACACTTGGGATGATTCATCGAGAAGTGGATGAGGATTTGTTTACAAGTGTGATCCACCATATTGTTGGTCAACAGATTTCTACAAAAGCACAGAAAACCATTTATCAAAGAATGAAAGATGGATTAGGTGTAATTGATGAAGATACGATATGTGAAGCAAGTGATGCATATTTACAGAGCTTTGGTTTAACATTTCGAAAAGTTTCGTATATGAAAGACTTTGCTTTGAAAGTTAGAAATCATGAGATTGATCTAGATGGATTGTATGAAAAGAGTGATGAAGAAGTAATCGAAATTTTGCAGTCATTGAAAGGCATTGGCAGATGGACTGCGGAAATGATTCTTTTATTCTGCATGCAGAGAAAAAATGTATTTGCGTATGATGATTTAGCAATTCAAAGAGGTTTACGTATGGTTTATCATCATCGTAAGATTACAAAACAGCTGTTTGAAAAATATAGAAGAAGATTTTCACCCTATTGTTCCATTGCGAGTTTGTATCTTTGGGCAGTAGCTGGTGGAAAGATAGAGGGAATGAAAGATTATGGCAAATAATATTATGTATTATGATTCACCAATTGGTAGAATGGTGCTTGTTTCAGATGCAGAAGGACTTTGTGGTGTGTATTTTGTTGGGCAGAAGTATGATCGTGCTGGGGTTGATGATGTCATTGAGCAGGAAGATGAATACTTATTGGATGCAAAGCGATGGCTGGATATTTATTTCCAGGGAAAAGTGCCTGATTTTCTTCCAAATCTGCATATGATTGGAAGTGAGTTTCAGATGGAAGTATGGAGTCAGTTATTACAGATTCCTTATGGTCAAACAACAACATATGGTTGTATTGCATCTCATTGTAAAAAAGAACATATGTCTGCGCAGGCAGTTGGCGGTGCGGTTGGCAGAAATAAAATTTCTATTATTGTGCCTTGTCATAGAGTCATCGGCAGTGATGGATCATTAACAGGATATGCTTCTGGATTGGATAAGAAAAAGCAATTGTTGCGTCTAGAGGGTATAAAAAACAAGGAGATTCCTGTAAAATACTAAACTATGAATGAAATAACAATTGATGAATTAAAGAAGTTAGATGCCAGTACATATGTATTGGTGGATATTAGAGAAGAAGAGAAAGTATTAAAGAATCCAATTGACCATAGTGTTGTTCTATCAATGGATGAAGTTGAAAAGCATGCATTTGATCGTGACAAGAAGATCGTTGTTGTGTGTGATCGTGGAAAATTGAGTATTCCTGTTGTACTTGCTTTGTGCGATCAAGGATATGATGCGGTGAGTCTGCATGGCGGATATGTTTCCATTGTCATGGATAAAATGAAAGAAAATAATTCCATACAATTTGCGGAAAAAGTGGAAAGAAGTATCATTAAAACATATCGTAAACAGATCTGGTCAAAATTTACAAAGGCGGTACGTGATTATGAATTGATCAAAGAAGGAGATCGGATTGCGGTTTGTATTTCTGGTGGAAAAGATTCGATGCTGATGGCAAAGTGCTTTCAGGAATTGCATAAGTATTCTGAGATCCATTTTGATGTGAAGTTTGTGGTCATGGATCCTGGATATTCAAAAGAGAATCGCTTGATCATTGAAGATAATGCAAGAAAGTTGAATATTCCTATTGAGATCTTTGAAACGGATATCTTTGAGAATGTATTCCATATTGATAAGAATCCTTGTTATATCTGTGCAAGAATGCGTAGAGGACATTTGTATAACTATGCTAAAAATATAGGATGTAATAAGATTGCATTAGGTCATCATTTTGATGATGTGATTGAAACAATTGTGATGTCTATGTTATATGGTGCACAGATTCAGACAATGATGCCTAAATTACACTCCAATCATTTTGAAGGCATGGAAGTCATTCGTCCTTTATATCTTGTAAGAGAAGATGATATTAAAGCATGGGCAAAGCATAATAATCTGTACTTTATTCAATGTGCATGTAAATTTACAGACACATGTTCTTCAGAAGCGTGTTTAACGCGTCCTCGTTCAAAACGTGTTGAAGTAAAGAATCTGATTCGTGAATTGAAGAAGACAAATCCATATGTGGAACAGAATATCTTCAAGAGTGTTGAAAATGTCAGTTTGAAGACAATCATTGCCTATAAAGATGATAAAGAAAAGCATCATTTCTTAGATACATACGATGATGTGAAATGAAACTTATGAAACAAAACTACATTTCATAAGTTTTTTTCTTTAGAAATATAGCAATACATGCATAGTATGACGGGATCATTATGATAAGATACGTGCATTGAATCGAGGAAAAAAATATGAATTTAGAAGAAATGAAAAGAAAGTACGCATATACATTGGCACGTGTTGGTTTAAACGTACAAAAAGGACAGACAGTTCTTGTGGAAGCGGCAATTGAAGGAAGTGCATTTACACCAGTTTTCTGTGAAGAGTGTTACAAGCTTGGAGCGAGTAATGTAGTGGTGCATTATCTAGATCAGGCGAATTTAAAAGTTGCATCGTTATATCGCAGTAAAGAAGATGTTGAAAAAGTAGAAGACTGGGAAGTTTTACAGAATCAGAAATATCTTGATGAAGGCGCATGTTATGTGCGTCTTGAAGGGGTGAATCCAAAACTGATGGAAGACCTTCCAGAAGAAAAGGCAAATGCGGTATTTGCACATGTGGATGCAGTGAGAAATATTATGCGTAAGGCAAGTCGTGATAAGCATTGTCAATGGCTGATTGCGATGATTCCTACAAAAGAGTGGGCAGACTATATTATGCCAGATGTAGAGGAAAGCAAACGTTTAGAGGAATTATGGAAGCTGTTATTGAAGCTTTGTTATATCGATGAAACAAATGATGTTGTTCAAACATGGAAAGAAAAAAGGGACAGAAATCATGAAAGGGGAAAGAAAATTGATGCGTATCATTTTACGAAATTTCACTATACCGCATCCAATGGAACAGATCTGGTTGTGGAATTGACACCGGATTCTAAATTCTCTTTTGAAAGAAAAGAAGATGGTATCTCTTTTACACCAAATATTCCGACAGAAGAAATCTGTACAACACCGGAAAAGTTTGGGACAAATGGTGTCGTATATGCTTCTAGACCACTTGTGCTTGGAGGAAAGAGTGTAGAAAATTTTGGCTTCCGCTTTGAAAATGGAAAAGTTGTAGAAGTCATTGCAAATGAAGGAAAAGAAATGTTAGAAGCATTGGTTCGTATGGATGAAAATGCTTGTTATTTGGGAGAGTGTGCTTTAGTGGAATATCATTCTCCAATCTCTATGAGTCAACGTGTGTATTATACAACATTGATTGATGAGAATGCTTCTTGTCATTTAGCACTTGGTAGAGGTTTGAATGTGCAGCAGCCAAAAGATTCTAGATATACATTCAATGATTCAAAGATCCACATTGATTTTATGATTGGCACAAGTGATATGCATATTGTTGGTACAACAGAAGATGGAAAAGAAGTTGTGATATTTGATCAGGGTGATTTTATGCTGTAAGGGCATAATATTGCCCTTTTTTTGATTTTCTTGAACGGTGTGGTATTCATACACAAAGAGCTGGTAATGGAAAAGAATGTGTAGATATATTGGAAAATAGTGAGGAACATGCATTTGATTTTGTGTTTATGGATATTCAGATGCCGATAATGAATGGCTATGAAGCAACAAAACTCATTCGTAAATCGCAGAGAAAAGATATCCAGAATATTCCTGTTGTTGCGATGAGTGTGGATGCATTTGCGGAAGATGTTGAAGCTTGTTTGAAAGCTGGCATGAATGGTCATATTTCAAAACCAATTGATTTTATAGAAGTGATGAAAGTGATTGAAAAGTATTGTTCAACAAATCAATGAGACGCTATAATAGTTGCGTTATGAAACGATATCTGAATGTAGTATTAGGCTCTGTGTTATTGAGCATTGGTATCTGGCTGTTTGTGACTCCAAATGGAATTAACTTTGGAGGAATGATTGGTACAGCTCAATTAATTGAACGCTTGCTTCGTATGTTGATACATATTCCAGCAAATATCAATGTGCTTGGTATTATTAACTTTTGCTTGAATATTCCTTTATTCTTTTTTGCATTGAAAATCATGCATAAAGATTTCTGCGTAAAAACAATTCTTTCTTTGGTGATTCAAACAGTGTTGTTATCTGTTTTGCCGCCATTAAAACAGCCCTTAGTGAATGATATGATACTGAATACGATTTTTGCTTCAGCAATTTGTGGTATTGGGGTTGGAACTGCATTGAGTGGCAGTGGATGTTGCGGTGGTATTGATATTGCCACGATGTGTATTGTGAAAAAACATCCTGATTTTAAAACAGGACAACTATCTATTTATTTCAATATTGTATTGTTTGGTATTTGTCTGTTCTTTGATGATTTGAAAACAATTATGTATTCTGTTTTGTTTGTTGGATTGTTATATACGATTGCTGATCGTTGTCATGCGCAGAATATTAATGTAACTGCTTTGATTTTTACAAAGAATCACGATTTGAAGAAGACAATTATGTCGACGATGGGACGTGGCGTTACGTATTGGAATGGGAAAGGTGCATATACAGAAACAGATACTGAAATCTTGTATGTTGCCATTAACAAATATGAAGTGCAGCAATTGAATGAATTGATTCATGAAGCTGATCCACATGCATTTGTGACTTTATCACAAGGATCTATGATTCATGGAGGGTTTGAAAAACGATTATAGAAGACATGGAATGATCTGTGTCTTTTTTTATTTTGAAGATAAATAGTTCGCTCAAAAGTTCGCTCGAAAAAAATGGATACAAAAAAACCGCATAAATAAGCGGTTTTTAGAGCTTAGTACAGTGCCGACTATAGGACTTGAACCTACGACCTATGCGTTACGAGTGCATTGCTCTACCAACTAAGCTAAGTCGGCAGTGCAAATATTATAACTGATTTTTTCTTAATGTACAAATTTATCACATGGATGTTTGCGATAGGCTAAAGGTGTACAGCCATATTCTTTCTTAAACATGCGATTGAAATATGATTGTTGATCAAAACCGCAGGAAGAAGAGATTTGAGAAATGGACTGCTCTGTACTTCTTAAAAGATTTGATGCAATTTCTAAGCGATATAGATTTAAGAAATCAATGGGTGAATGTTTTGTATATAGATTAAACATTCTTGAACATTTTGATATTGATACATTTCCGTATTCAGCAATATCACGCAATGAAATCTTATCTGCATAATTCTTGTATATGTATGAAGTCATTTTATTTAACAGTTCCATATCATCTAAATGATGTGGATCAACTTCTGGAATGTGTGTTTCTAATCGTTCATAAATCAATTGCAGGATTGTATATGCATCAGAAAGCATGCCAAGCATGTATGCACTTGATTGCATAGCGTCTAACTGCTGGATGTGATGAAATGCATTGATGAGTGAAGAATGCTGATCAAAGATCATATAGTCAATGCTTGTGTTTTCAACAATTGGTTTTGCATAATTGGCATAAATCAATGGATCATTGGAATAAATTGATGGATGAATCAATACAACATTAAATTTACAATATTCTGATTCGTTTAATGTTGATGAGTGTAATTGATTTGCATTCACAAATATGATTTGACCTTTTGTTACTTTTACCTGTTCATCATTAATGTTGTAATAGAGATATCCTTCTAATATTTCCATCATTTCAATTTCTTCATGAATATGCTGGATGGAATGAAAGTTAGAATCTGGAAGCATTTCTTCTTGTTTTGCAAAAATCTTTAAGTTGTCGTCTGTGTAATGGACATTGGATGTGTAATTTCTATATAAATTCAGTGTCATGACAAAATTATACAAAAAATAAAGCAAAAATCTACTATTATTTATCTAACAATGCTAATATTATATTACCAACAAGTCAAAGAGGAGGACTTACATATGACAAATAAATACGCAGGTACAAAAACTGAAAAGAATTTACGTGAAGCATTTGCTGGCGAATCTCAGGCTAGAAATAAATATACATACTTCGCTAGCGTTGCTAAGAAGGCTGGCTATGAACAGATTGCTGCTTTGTTCTTGAAGACAGCTGAAAATGAAAAAGAACATGCGAAACTATGGTTTAAGGCCTTAGGCGAATTAGGTGATACAGAAGCTAACTTGAAGGCTGCTGCTGAAGGCGAAAACTATGAGTGGACAGATATGTATGATCGTATGGCACAGGAAGCTGATGAAGAAGGTTTCCATGAACTTGCTGAACAGTTCAGAGGCGTAGGTGCTATTGAAAAGCATCATGAAGAAAGATATAGAAAACTTCTTGCAAATGTAGAAGAAAAGAAAGTATTTGAAAAGAGTGGCGTTACAGTTTGGGAATGCAGAAACTGTGGTCATATCGTAATTGGTACAAAGGCACCAGATGTTTGCCCAGTATGCAAGCATCCACAGTCTTACTTCGAAGTGCATGAAGAAAACTATTAACAGGTGAGAATATGAAATTTTATAAGTGTGAAGGATGCGGTAATTTTATTACATTCTTAAATGAAAAGAGTGGCTGTACTCCAAAATGTTGTGGAGAAACAATGAATGAAGTGATTCCTAACACAACAGATGCTGCAAATGAAAAACATGTTCCTGTGATTGAAAAGAATGGAAATGTTGTAAAAGTAACTGTTGGTTCTGTAGAACATCCAATGGTTGAAAAACACTATATCCAATGGATCATTCTTGAAACAAAGAACGGTTTCATGAAGCATGATCTTCATCCAGAAGAAAAGCCAGAAGCTACATTCACATTGAATGATGGTGATGAAGTCGTTGCAGCATATGAACTATGCAACCTGCATGGACTTTGGAAAGCTGAATAAAACAAACAAAACCACCGAAAGGTGGTTTTTACTTTTGTCTAGTCTGTTGCCAGTATGCTGCCATGGATTGATTTGGCTGATTTGTTACATCATCATCGAGATAGTCACTCAGATCAACCTGCTTTGGATCAAATGCATTTGCTTCTTCTTCACTCTTGAATTCAATTTCAGCGTAAAAGAATTCTGAAGGCAATCCTTCATCAACATGACTGACTTCTAAGTGGTGTCCATCTTTTAATAAATATGTGTTTCTTAGTTTATTGATGAGTGGTAAGCCAATGAGATCTTCTAATTCTTCAAACTTTT
This sequence comes from Bulleidia sp. HCP3S3_C9, assembly GCF_052064035.1. NCBI lineage: Bacteria > Bacillati > Bacillota > Erysipelotrichia > Erysipelotrichales > Erysipelotrichaceae > Bulleidia > Bulleidia sp. HCP3S3_C9. The sequence continues at coordinate 38,758 of NZ_JBQHWJ010000009.1, forward strand.
CTTCTGGAATTTCCATCTCAATTTCTTTTCTTGTGAGTAATCCTGAAGATTTGAAGCAAAGAATGAATTCATCTTTTAATGGCTGATCTTTGGATGAATAAATCATTTTTTCTTCGCGGATGCGTACAGTTGGATGTGTTGCAATATATCCTTGACGCATTTGCTGAGTGAATAGTAATGGTAGATCAGGAAAACCATTTACCATCCATTTTCTTTCAATTTCTAATGGTGTTTTATTTGTCATATTTATATTCTATCTTGTTTTCGATAACGAATGAAGAAAAAAACACAAATCAGAATTTGAATGATTCCTCCCATTGGTGCAGCAAGACCCATAGGGAATAGTGTATCTGGATAGTAAATAGAAGCAAGATAAGCACCTGGTACTCTACATATAATAATACTGATGACATTGTTCAAGAAGGAAATGAATGGATAGCCACTTGCTACAAAAAAACCTGACAGACAGAAATGAATTCCCGCAATAGCACAATCAAATACATAGGAATGCATATAGGAAGAACCTAGTGAAATAACAGTTGCATCATTTGTGAATAAAGAGAGAACATTTTGAGAAATAAACTGGAAACATATCGCTATGACAATTCCAAATGTAAAAGCAATGCTGGAACAAATGGATAGTGTTTTTCTTGCGAGTGGTTTGTTATTGGCACCGATTGCCTGAGAAACAATTGTGGAAACAGTAGACATCATTGCGGAAGGAACTAGAAATAAGAAAGAAATGATTTTTTCTACGACACCTACTGCGGCAGATACTTCAACACCTCTGCTGTTTGCGATAATTGTGATGATTAGAAATGAGACTTGAATGAAACCATCTTGTAAAGAAACAGGTACACCGATCTTTAGAATGTTTTGCAGTGTTTCTTGTTGTATTTTGAGATCAGTTTTATGAATGTGAATGAGTTTTTTGCTTTTGATTGCGAGTAATGAGATAACTACACTGACTGCCTGAGCAATAACGGTTGCCAGTGCTGCGCCTGTTGCGTGCATATGAAAAAATCCGACAAATACATAATCTAATACAATATTAGAAAGACAGGCAATGAAAATGAAATACATTGGTGTTTTAGAATCACCAAGGCCTCTGAAGATAGAAGAAACAACATTGTATGCAATGATAAAAGGAATGCCTAGAAAACAGATCGTTAAGTAATTTTTTGTTTCCTGGATTGCTTCTATTGGCGTATTCATGATTGTGGTAATCATTGTTCTACAGCAAAGCAATGCAATAAGCAAGATGAGTGATAGAAAGGAAAAGAGTGTAATACTGTTTCCGATAACTGTATTGACTTGTTTTTCGTTGTGACTGCCTACATAACGGCCTATCATAACAACAGAGCCTAAAGATAAGCTGACGAGCATGACAGTAACCATATGCATGAACTGTGAACCAATGGAAACGCCCGAGATAGAGGATGCACCATTGTATTGTCCAACAATAAATAAATCTGCCATACCATAGAGTGTCTGTAGAAAATAAGACAATAAAAATGGAAGTGAGAATGTAATAATATTTTTAATTAGGTTGCCTTGTGTGAGATCTTTTGTCATTGTGTAGTCCTTTCTGAATGTTAATACAAAAAACCTATCCGAAGATAAGTTTTAGAATTTTGTGAAGTTTGTTTTTTCACCATTGAGCCATCTTCTGTGAGAAATTGTACGTTCTACAGCTAATGGGCGAGGTTCTTCAGGGAAAGTAACCATGTTTTTAGCTCCATTTTTCCATAAATCATAAATATCTTCTGCATCTTCAATCAATGAAGTATCATTATTATTACTATTTTTTTACCTTTCAAAAGTAAAGTAAGGTATTGTGAAAACACAATTTGTCAATCAGCTCAGATCCGTTCCATTTGTCGCAATGACTTTTTTGTACCAGTAGAAAGAGTCTTTTTTAATTCTTCTGTAAGTTCCATTGCCCTCATTGTCTCTATCGACATAAATAAATCCATATCTTTTTTTCATTTCACCTGTTCCATTTGAAATAAGATCCAAGCATCCCCAAGTTGTATATCCTAGAAGATCAACACCATCTTTCTCAACAGAATCTATCATAGACTGAATGTGCTGTCTTAAATACTCTATTCTGTAATCATCGTGAATTTTCCCGTTTTCTTCAACACAATCTGCTGCTCCCAGGCCATTTTCAACAACAAACAATGGTTTCTGATAGCGATCATACAGCTCGTTAATCGTACTTCTAAATCCAAGAGGATCAATAGCCCATCCCCACTCACTTTCTTTCAGATAAGGATTTTTGGCAGATGCAAAAATATTACTTTCTGATTGTTTTGCTTTTTCCAGATTACTACTGCTTACTCGTGAAGAATAATAAGAAAAACTAACAAAATCAACAGTATTATCTTTTAATACTTCTACATCTCCTTCTACAAAAGGAATTTTCGCATTTCTTTTTTCAGCCCATTTCAGACAATAATCAGGATATGATCCTCTAGCCTGTACATCTGCAAACATATAAACTTCACGATTATCACAAATTGCCTTCCAATAATCTTCTGGACGGCACGTTTCTGGATAGTAGGATCCTGCCGCCAACATACATCCAATCTGATTTTCCGAATCTACTTCATGCGCAAGTTTTGTTACCAATGCGCTTGCAACAAGCTGATGATGAACAGCTGTAAGCATTGCCTGTGTCTTGTTTTCATTTTCTTCAAAACTAAGTCCAGCAGCCACAAAAGGAAAATGCAAAATCATATTGATTTCATTGAATGTTATCCAATATTTTACAAGGCCTTTATATTTTTCGAAAAGTACACGACATAGTTTTTGATAATACCCAATCATTTCTCTATTTCTCCATCCACCAATTTTTTTCACAAGATACATTGGACAGTCAAAATGATTTATTGTCACAAGAGGTTCAATACCATATCTATGACACTCTTTAAATATATTTTCATAGTATTTTAATCCAGCTTCATTCGGAGTATTCTCATTTCCATCAGGAAAGATACGTGTCCATGCAATGGATAGGCGAAATGTTTTAAATCCCATTTCTCCAAATAATGCAATATCTTCTTTATAATGATGATAAAAGTCAACTGCTGTTAAGGCTGGATAATAATGCTGTTCATCAAAATCATACATCTTTTTCTCACCTGTACCGACAAGATAACGGTCCTCTCCCGATGGCATAAGATCAACATTAGCTAATCCTCTGCCATCTTCACCAAATCCACCTTCACATTGATTTGCAGCTGTTGCACCGCCCCATAAAAAATCTTTTTTTAATCCCATAATTATTTTTCCTCCTCGCACAAAAACATTATAGAGCAGTACTTATTTTTCCTTGAAAAGAAAAAGTTTCTAAAATAGAAACTCAATGCAAAAGAATAAAATCAATCATATGTCTTAAAATAATGGCATTATACTTTTCTTTTATCGTTGGTATATATAGAAACTTCTCAGAAAAATCAATATTCTTTTTACAGCTGATCAACCAGGTATTCACAGAACAATTTAAAATATTTTGAATTACTTCTTTTTCGAAATGGAATGTATTACCATTGATGCTGATTATTATTAGAATATCTGATTCATAAAAAACATACTTCTTTGCAAAATCAACATCACAAATCACCGTTTCCTTTCCTTTTGCAGATAATTCATTCTGAACATAGGAACAAAGTGTACTTGCATGTCCATGTCCATAAACAAATACTCTTTTACTTTTTTGCAAATCTTGTAAAAGTGCACATAACTTCTTTTCATCTATCGCTTCCATTGCATAATACAATTCACAAATCAAATCTTTGGTAAAATCTGTAAACTGTTCTATAGTATTTTTTTGCAGAGAAAAAAGTGTGATGTTTGTTCGCTCAAAGCCAGACACATTGTCCATACATTCAGTTTTGAATTCTTTCATTGTTCTATACCCAAGAGATTTTATGTACTTAGAAATTTGACTTTTAGATGTATGACATGAGCAGGCAATGTAATTGATAGATAGTTCTGGAATCTCTTTCAGATTTTTTTTAATAAACAAACTAATTACATAACTGACTGATGATTCATCTTCAGAATTCAATATTTGATTCAATTTATCTATTAGCATTTTTCCTCCATTGACACTCCCCATGCCTAAAGTCAGGGGATTCTTGCTACCTGCCAAGTTTGTTGGCCGACCAGTCCATTTCTGGCAGATCGTAGTGCAAGTTATGGGTATGCCATTACCCTTCCTAGAGCAGAACATATAGTTCTCTAGGCAGTATGTCTGATATTGCTATCGCCAGCATACTCAGTTGAGTTACAAATATTTATCGCACCAAGCAAATCCCTATGGATACGGAAGCCACAGGAGCATGTGTAGTTTCTATCTCTGGCGTGATGAACACTACCACAGACAGGACATCTTTGGCTTGTATATGCTGGATTAACATACTCAACTTTTATTCCTGCTACTTTGCCTTGTATTCTATAAACTGTGCAAGCCTATAGAAAGACCATGTATGCAGACTGGGATTGTTTTTTCGACTTGTTCTTGTCGTAGAGCGAATGTTTGCCAAACGTTCTAATTTTATAACTTTAACATCATGAACAGCAGCAGCCTCAACAATCTCGCGGCTTATCTTATGGTCAATGTCCTTCATGATGCGCTGTTCTTTATTGTTGATACGTTTTATGGCATCAGGCTTTTTAGCTTTGCCTAGTTTCTTGCGAAGATATTTATAATGCCTGCGCATATATTTATTTTTACGGCCATTGCCATAGAACTTAACGCTGCCATCAGATGTATATGATACCGCAGGACATTTAATACCAAGGTCAACACCCATGGCACTGCCATCGTCAGTATACTCAGGTTCATTAACCTCATATACGACTTGAGCAACTATCTTGCTGCCTTTATAGACAATACGCATGGTTCCATGTTTTGTATTCGCAAATATCAATTTCTGATTATCCGTCATAGAAGTACGGACAGCTATGCGCCTTGATTTACCGTTGATCAGAACTGGAAATTCAATGCAGTTATCTTTAATCTTAAA
>NZ_JBQHWJ010000010.1:0-41253 GCF_052064035.1 Bulleidia sp. HCP3S3_C9
CTTGTATTAAGGCAACTTCCTAATACTCTTGTTTTTATTACCAATAACAAGTATATCTCGGATGATCCTCGCTGCTACAAGTTATTGGGAGGTCATTTCATATTGTCTATTTCTATTCCGCTTCAACGATTCGTTCTGCTCTTGAAAGAGCCATCTCTTCTGTCAGTGAAAATATCGCCTGTTATTCTTCTGATCCTGTCTCTGACTTTACAAGAAACAGAAAGCTCAGCTGTTCCAATCTTATTTACTACATTCTTCATCTATCAAGCAAGACAATTCAGTTAGATATGATGAATTATTCTTCTGACGTCGATGACTTGCCGTCTGCTTCTGCCTTCTCTCAGCAGCGCTGCAAGTGCAGACCGGAAGCCTTTAAAAGAGTGTTTTCGCTGTTCACTTCTTACTTTACAAACTATAAGACATACAATGGCTACTATCTTCTTGCATGCGATGGTTCTGATATCAACATCTCTCACAATCCAAAGGACAAGACGACATATCATATCAATACATCTGCGACCAGAGGATACAATCAGCTCCATCTCAATGCACTTTATGATGTACTGAACGGTATCTATGCAGATGTGAATATTGATACAGCTGCCAAGACACATGAATGCGATGCACTTGAAAAAATGATTGAAAATCGTCAGTATCCAGTGGATTCGATCATCATATGTGACCGTGGATATGAAAAATACAATCTGATGGCGTGCTGCATAGAAAAGCATCAGAAATTCATTATCCGTGTAAAGGATATTCACAGTAACGGAATTCTTTCAACGATTCATCTTGATGATACTGCTTTTGATACGAATATTACTAAGAGTAACATATCTTCAGACAAACGAAACAAAGGACAATGAACTGTATACGATTCTTGTAAATGAAAGTGCGCCTTTTGATTATCTTACAGCTGATCATGACTGGTATGAAATGAATGTTAGAGTAGTACGGTTTAAAATCACTGAAGATACATATGAATGTCTTCTGACAAATCTGACAGAAGATGAAATGTCATTTGAGGAATTCAAAGAAATCTATCATTTGAGATGGGGTATTGAGACTTCTTTCAGAGATCTGAAATATACAGTCGGACTGCTGTATTTTCATTCTTCGGATCAGAAGCTTATCCGTCAGGAAATCTATGCCTCTCTGACACTGTTCAATTTCAGCAGAATCATTGTAAATAACATTCCTCCATCACAGAAAGCAGAATGGAAATGGCATTACAAGGTCAATTTCAAAACTGCAGTAACAAATATCCGTCTGTATCTTGATGGAAAGATAAATGAAGAGGAAGTGGCGAAAAGAATAAAAAAATTCCTGACCCCGATAAGGCCAGGAAGAAAATACAGTCGCAATGTGAAGCCACAGTCCTGCAAGACATCTTCATACTATGCGGCATAACGGAGATTAACTCCGTTAATAAGGTAAAACATAATGGCAGAAAATACAATCTTTTGAAGAGATATTTTTGTCATGTCTGAAACTGTTCGAACAAACAGTAAAATAACAAAACCAGGAATAACAATCTGATTGAAAGACTGTTCCATTCCTGGTTTTAGTGTTTTCTGTAGAGATTACCAATGATCATCAGTGCTTAACTTAATGACATTGGATGAAAGCGTTGCTTTTCTTCGTGCTTGCCACAAAGCGAAAGCTAATATTTTCGCATAAATAAGCTATATTTAATTATTCTATCATGGTATAATATATGTAGTAAGTGAGTCATATTTTATGCCAAAAGCACGTAAAAAAATGAATTCTGAGTTTGAACCTTCACCTGTCAAAAGCGTGTTTTTGTTTGGAAAACCAAACAAAGGAAAACTTGACTTGCTTTGGCAGATGGAACACAAATATGTTGAACTGATCAACTTCAATATCGAGGCTTTGATGGCTGTTCCAGATATTCATGTACAACTTATCAAGAACGATAAGAAGGATTCTTACGTTCGCCAGCTTCAAAAACAGTTACGGCCAAAAGACATCAATTCTGCATTCTGTCAGAATGCATTTGATGCGTCTTTTACAAAACTGTCAAACAGGCTGGATGCAGTACGTCTGGAAATGTTCAAGACAATTGATTCCATCTTCTGCCAGTCCAAGGTGCTGTTTGGCTTGTGCCTTGATGGTGTGGCCAAAGATGAAATGACTGCCTGCCTGAACAAAGTTGTCAATGCTGTACGAAACAAGAAAGACACGGCTTTCTATCAGAACTGCATTGCACAGCTGCAGAACATGTCTGCTGATGAGTTTGATGCACAAATGATGGAATTTCATGAGTTGTACGATATGGTTTCCATTCAGTTTAAAACACCACATGTAAAGAGCGAAGCGATTCCTTTTGACAGTCGATTAATGAGAATTGAGCCTTCTACAGATACAGTAATGCCATATGTCATTACATTGACAAATCCTTTTGTAAAAGGTAATCGTATTTCGATTCCGATCAATACAAGCAGGCATTCGCTGCATAAGATTCAAGCTAACAGGATGGCTGCTACGGTAACAGTCAAGCCGGAAGGTACAAAAGTCCGTATTGGATGGTCTTATGCAAAATCATTCAGGAAGCCTGATACAGCCGTCTGTATGGGAGTAGATACAGGAATCAAGGATTCGTTCTTTCTGTCTGATGGACGTTCCATCGGATCCATGAAAGAAGTCATTGATTACTACCATCATGATGTTGAACCAGCATTTGCACAGTTAAGCAGCCTGCGTAACAAGAAAAGGAACATCAGCTATTATGTGCGTCACCATAAGAACCTTCCTTTGGATGTGAGACGTTCTCTCATTCAGAAGATGGACAACCTGGAACACATGATACGCACAGCAGATGCACCGTATCGCAAGAAGCGTGCCTACTACAATATGCTGAATCATGAAATCATCCATGATGTAAAGACATATATGTCATGTATCACACATGATACTTTGACTGTGCTTGAACTGCTTGATATCAAGGAATTTAACAAGTCTCGCAAGTTGAATGGAGACTTGTCTGCATTCGCACGTGGCAGACTGCAGCAGAAGCTCATGTCTGAACTCAACTGGTATGGATATGACTATGTAGAAGTACCACCAGATTTTACAAGTCAGACATGCCCGATCTGCAGCTATCGTAATGCAGAAAACCGCAGCACAGTGAACAGTAAGCTCTTCAGATGTGGTTGCTGTGGCTATGAAGATGATGCTGACCACGTTGGTGCAGTAAACATCAGAAACCGTGCGAAAGATAAGGAACTTCTTAAACTCTGCAAGGATGCAAAGAACCACAAAGAAATGCAATCCAGACTGATCAGGCTTCTGGATAACAGGCATCTTGAATGGCAGATGAAGCAATTAACAACACCGATTCTGCAGGAAACAGGAAACGTTGTTTCCGTTCTGTAGAACATATGAACTACCGCCTTCTGTGCATGGCATGTCCATGTATGGGATGTAATAAGAAGATATATGCTGATTCATAGCTCTTCGAACTATATGATTGAGTATATTTTCAAATTATCGGCTTGAAGCCAAGCATTTTGATGCTCGGCCATTCAATGATCGAGTAGTTCACGATTAGCTGCATCGAGTGGATATGGTGTTGCGAGTAAAATCCAAGGTTTTGTTATGCTGATTCCTGGTTCTTTGATGCAGTCAATGTCATCTTTCGTATCTCAGAATGTTGGCGCAGGCAAAGAAAAAAGAGCATTTCGTGCTATGCTGACGGGTATTGGCATTGGTGCTGTTGTTGGTGTATTTGTATTTATTGGTGTTGTATTTTATGGTGATGTATTGGCAGGTATCTTCACAAATGATGCTGCTGTAGTACAAGAAGCATTTAATTACTTAAGAGGATTTGCATTGGAAGCAATTGTTACTGCAGTATTGTTTAGCTTTATGGGGTATTACAATGGTCACGCAAGAACGTTCTGGGTTATGATCCAGGGACTGGCACAGACATTCATTGTACGTTTGCCTATGGCATATATTATGACAATGCAGCCAGATGCAAGCTTGTTTAAGATTGCATTATCTGCGCCTTCAGCAACGATCTTTGGTATTGTATTGAATGTTGTATACTACTTCCACTATCGTAAGCAGCTGCCAGTAACAGAAGAATAGTATAGACATTAAAAACGATTATACTGGTTCTACTTCCTGAATGAATTCATTTTCTTTCAACAATGCAAACCATAGTTTAGCACCATCCTGGCTGTCTTCTAAATCTTCCAGTTTGACGCCAAGAAAACCTTTCTTTTCAAGAATTGCCTTATTTAACAGTCTTGCTGGTTCATCTTTCATGGAATAAATATATGGTTCTTTTGGTGTATCTTCTCCATAACATGCAATATCTGGATCTAATGAGAATATTGCATAGTATGTTGTGGATTGATAGCAGTTGCGAAGAACCATTTCTTTTGCATTATCTAACATGTTGGAAAAGATATGTTGTTGTCTGTAGCGTTTTGTAACATATGCATTATGAAAGAAGCATGCTTCACCATCAATTTCATCTGTATTATTAGATTTACATAATGGATATGGGTAATCAGGGAACATCATTTTACAAAGTGTATAGTGCTGTAAAAAAGACCAGTCTGAATCTAAGGATAATTCATCAAAGATGTCATTAGAATGCAAGACATCATGCATCGTTCCGTGAGAAAACGCCATATCTGCGATGATTTGTTCTTCATCATAGACAAGAATCAAACCTTGTTCTAAGACTTCAAAGGAATTCTCTACAACACGAGGATATGTGAATGTCAGATAGAAATAATCATCGATCTGCTCAACATAGCACTCTTCTGGGAAGAGTTCATAACGTTGTTGAAGTTGCTGGTATGTTGGTTGAATATAATTTTTCAACATTTCATATGCTTTATCAAAATAGTGTTTTGTTAATGTATCCATGTGAATATCATAACAGAAATTGGAGTATACTGAATGAGAAAGAAGGTAGTTATTTATGAAACCTGTGATTGGAATATTGGCGCATCCGCCATATACACATGTAGAAAATAAATTTAATCAAATCTCCTGCAACTATACAAATTCTGTTTATGATGCTGGAGGATTACCTTTCATCATTCCTCAGATTGATGATCCTGCATTGATTCAGGAATATGCTGAACAGATTGATGGTTTATTGATTCCTGGTGGAATTGATGTGAATCCTTTGATGTATCATGAAAATCCTTTACCAAAACTTGGAAAAGTGGATAAAACATTTGATGAATGGCAATTACATTTCTTAGAAGCTTTTGTGGAAACAAGAAAACCAGTTCTTGGTATTTGTAGAGGCGTACAGATCATGAATGTATTCTTTGGTGGTACATTGTGGCAGGATCTGTCAAATCGTGAGAATACGTTCTTGCATTCACAGACAGAAGCAAGAGATGAAGTATCACATCGTGTAACGATAGAAAAGGATTCAAAACTATATGCATTGTTTGGAAAAGAATTGTATGTGAATTCTTTCCATCATCAGGCATTAAAAGAAGTAGCGAAGAATCTGAAAGTAACAGCATATGCAGATGATGGTGTTGTAGAAGCAGTGGAAGATCCTGCATATCCATATCTTGTAGGTGTACAGTGGCATCCTGAAGGATTTGTGTATACAGATCATAGTATGTCTTGCTTATTTAAAGATTTTGTAAGTACGTGTCAAAAAGATTAGGGTTACATTTTTGAAATAGTAAATTCTATTTTGTACGAAAGTGGAATTTAACTTTTCAGTTCAGCAGAAACTTTCTAACTTGCAGGAAGGGGATATCATTACATTTACGGATGCTGTAGGAAATGAATTTACATACAGTGTTGCCGGGATTGAAATATTACAGCCTGAAGAAGTAGATGATATGACAAGTGGACAGTGGCCTTTGACATTGTTTACATGTACATATGGTGGTGCTAGTAGAGTGACAGTGAGATGCAGGAAAAACACTGAATAATTGTGTTTATAAATTACATATTGCATAGAGAGGGATATTTTCCATCCAGTCTTGGTCAATGTATTTTCTAGTTGAGAAACGGATTGCTTTTTCTGGATGGAATTTATCACAATATGCTTTTAGACTTTGTGATTTGATATTTCCTTCAGCTTTGACTTCAATTGGAATAACATTTTTCCCTCTTTGAATTAGAAAATCTTGTTCAAATGTTGATTTATCTGTTCCATAGTAATATGGAGTATATTTTGTATCTGCAATGATTTGTTGAAGAACGTATTGTTCTGTTAATGCTCCTTTAAATTCAATGAAAATATCATTGCCTTCAAGGATGGATGCAGCATCTAATTCACTCAGTGCTCCAAGCAAACCAATATCAAGCATAAATAATTTATAAATATTCATGTTTGTGTATGCCTTTAAAGGTACATGTGGTTCATTGACACGATTGACTTTATGAACAAGTCCACTATCAACCAGCCATTGTATTGCTAATTCATACTCACTGCTTCTTGCACCTTTTTTGATTTGTCCAAAGAAGAATTTCTTATTTTCTTTAGAAAGCTGCATTGGAATGGAATTCCATACTTGACGGATTCTTTCAAGAGAGTGATTGTCTGCGTGTTTTCCAAAGTCTCCTTCATATTGACGGATGATATTTGTTTGGATATTTCGTACTTCTTGATAATCTTTGTGTAATCGAAATTCATTGACAACTTCTGGCATTCCTCCAACGTAGTAATAATTCTTTAGCCAGAATAAATACTTGTCCTGAAAGTTATCAATGATGGTATAGTCTTTTGTTTCTAATACATTCGCAAGATTTTCTTCATCCATTGCGTATAAAAATTCTCGGAAATTCAGAGGATATAAGTCTAATAGCTCAACTTTTCCAACAGGATAGGATACACCATTATGAATAGCAACACCTAAGAGTGATCCAGCAGCTACAACAGCGTAATCTTTTGCTTCTTCACAAAAATATTTCAATGATTCTAATGCTTTTTTAGATTCCTGAATTTCATCAAAAATAATTAAAGTGTCATTCGGTGTGATTGTGATTCCAGATTCAATATTTAAACTCATTAAAATACGTTCAATATTAAAATCTTCTTGAAAAACATCATCCATACGTTTGTTGTTGTAAAAGGAAATATAGGCTATTTTTTCGAAATTTGTTTTTCCAAATTCTTTCATCAGCCATGTTTTTCCTGTTTGTCGAGCACCCATAATAAGCAATGGCTTTCTATTTTCTTTACTTTTCCATGTGATTAATTGTTTCATCGCTGATCTATACATAAATTTGCCTCACTTTTAAACATTATATCACACTTTTTCTGACCTGATTTTCATACAAACTTACACTTTTTCTGACCTGTTTTAGTCTGTAGACCACACTTTTTCCGACCTCAATAAAAAACCACAAGTTTAATATGCTTGCGGTTTCGTCTTATTTTGTAATGAAATGTTGTAATAACGTGAATGTATGCATAACACCATCTACATGGCTTCTTTCATAGTTGTGAGATGCGTATACACCAGGTCCAATCAGACCATGTCGAATATCATATCCAGCTCTGAGTGTTGTTTCTACATCGCTTCCATAGTGTGGATATACATCGATTGCGTAGTCAATATTGTATTCTTTACAGATATCATGTAATTCAGTAATCAAATCATAGTTGTATGGACCGCCAGAATCCTTTGCACAGATAGATACCATTCTTTCTGTACATCCAAGATCTGCACCAACACATCCCATATCTACAGATAACATATCTTCTGTATCGCTTGGAACATTGCTTCCACCATATCCAACTTCTTCCAGGCAAGTGAAGATGAGTGTGACTTTACGGTTTAATGTAATGTTTTCATCTTTCACCCATTGTGCAATACTTAATAGAATTGCGGCAGAGAGTTTATCATCTAAGAATCTGGATTTGATATATCCACTTTCAGTGACTGTTGTTTTAGGATCCATTGCGATGATATCGCCTGTTTCAATGCCTAACTTTAAAACGTCTTCTTTAGAAGAAATATTCTCATCTAGTAAGATTTCCATATTTTCTTCTTTTGTTTCCACTTTCTGATCAGCAACATGTGCACTTGGTTCCTTGTTCAATACAACACCAGTGTACATTTTTCCACTTCTAGTGAATACCATGCAGTTTTCACCATCTGCAGTAGACCATTGATGACCACCAAGCGTTGTTGGCTTGAGTCTTCCGTTTGCCTTGATACTTCTAACCATAGCACCAAGTGTATCAACGTGTGCAGCTAGAACGAGTGGATTTCCTTCACCGCCAATTGTACATTCAACGTTTCCTTTTCTTGTGATTCTTGCTTCATACCCCATGTCATCTAATGTTTCTTTGACATATTTTGCGGCTTTTGCGGTATAACCGCTTGGAGAAGCAATCGCTGTGAGCTTGTAAAGCTGATCACAGATCTGTTTTGCATAATTGTTCATTTGTTTTTGTACCTCACTACGAATCTATTGTAAAGCAAATACTATTTAGTTCAATGGTTTCAAAGAATATTGTGAAAATCATAATTGGCAAGTGAAAAATGAGTGGAATTTTATTAAAATTGAAATAGATTAGATGGAGAATGTTATGGAAAGAATGATTGAAGTATGTTGTGGAAGTTATGAAGATTGTATTGCTGCTGACAAAGGTGGCGCAAAAAGAGTGGAATTAAATAGTGCATTGAGTGTTGGTGGTTTAACACCTACACTGGCAACACTGAAAAGAGTGAAAAGAGATACGGATTTGAAAGTCATCTGTATGGATCGTCCTAGAGCTGCTGGATTTGCATATTCATTTAGTGAATTTGAAACAATGATGGAAGATGCAGAAGTGATGCTTGAAAATGGTGCAGATGGAATTGCGTTTGGTTTTTTAACAGAAGAAGGAAACATTTGTCTGCCATATGTGGAAAAGATGGTGGATTTGATCCATTCCTACGGGAAAGAAGCAGTATTCCATAGAGCATTTGATGTTACACCTGATCCATTCCAGTCCATGGAAATATTGATTGATCTAGGTGTGGATCGTGTATTAACAAGTGGACAAAAAGCAAAAGCAATGGAAGGAATGGATTTAATCAAGCTGCTGCAGAGCCAATATGGAAGTCAAATGGAAATACTTGCGGGTTCAGGAATGAATGCTGGAAATGCAATGGAAATGATTGAAACAACAGGTATTTCACAGGTGCATTCTTCCTGCAAGAATTACAGTAATGATCCAACAACAAGCAGTGAATTTGTAACATATGCATATTTATCTGCACCGCATGAAAATGATTATGATGTTGTAGATGAAGCACTTGTAAAAAAACTTGTTGGAGCTGTGCAATGAAAATTGTTTGTGCCCTGGATTCGTTTAAAGGATCTTTAACATCTTTGCAGGCAGCCAATGCAATCAAAGAAGGCATTGGTAAAAATCATGAAGTAATTATCAAACCACTGGCAGATGGTGGGGAAGGCACAGTAGATGCATTGTGTGAATGTATGCATGCAAAGAAAAGAACCATTCCAGTGACAGGTCCATTTCTTGAAAAAGTGAATGCAGCGTATGGAATGACAGAAGATAATATCGCAATCATTGAGATGTGCAGTGCTGCAGGTATTACACTTGTAAAAAAAGAACAGCTTGACCCATATTGTGCAACGACATTTGGTGTTGGAGAAATCATTCAAGATGCATGCAATCATGGCTGTAGAAAGTTTTTGATTGGTATTGGTGGTTCGTGTACGAATGATGGTGGTGTTGGAATGCTGCAGGCACTGGGATATCATTTTCTTGATCAGAATGCAAAAGAAGTTTGCTTTGGCGCAAAAGGATTAAAAGATATTATCAGTATCGATGATACTTATGTAGATTCTAGAATCAAAGAATGTTCATTTTTTATCTTGAGTGATGTGAAAAATCCATTGTGTGGAAAACAAGGTGCTTCGTATATCTTTGGTCCACAGAAGGGTGCAGATCAAGCTATGATAGAAGAAATGGATGCATGGATGGCGCATTTCGCATCCATTGTAAAAGATAAGTATTGTGAAGCAGATCATAACTATCCAGGCAGTGGTGCTGCGGGTGGCCTTGGGTATGCGTTGCATACGTTTCTGCATGGTGAAATGAAGCGTGGTATTTCTTTTGTGCTAGAAGAAATTCAATTAGAAAAAGCAATCCAGGAGGCAGATCTCATCATTACTGGAGAAGGAAAAATAGACGCACAGACGGCGATGGGAAAGGCACCTCTTGGTGTAGCGCAGCTTGCAAAAAAATATCAGAAGCCTGTCATTGCGTTTTGTGGATGTGTTGGGAAAGATGCAGAAGCATGTAATGAAAATGGTATTGATGCATTCTTTTCCATTCAACAAGGTGCTTGTTCAATTAAAGAAGCAATGGATACAGATTGTGCATACCAGAATTTAAAAAGTACTTCAAAACAAGTGATACGTCTAATAGAAAAACTGCATAAATATGCGTAAAAGATCAATTTATTTGATCTTTTTTCTATGTGTAAGCGTTAGCATTTTGAATTGCTCTATTTTTAAATGAATAGAAATGATACTATTTAATGCGCGGAGGGGAAATATGAGTTTCATATTATTTATTTTGGGATTAGCACCGATTATCTGGCTTGCTTTTGCGTTGCTGAAAATGAAGTGGCCAACATTTAAAGCGGCAATTGGTTCATTTCTGATTTCTGTGATACTAGCTGTTCTTGTGTGGCATCTGCCTGTGATTGATACAGCTACTGCAGCATTAGAAGGAACATTGATGGCAATCTGGCCAATTATTATTGTTATTATTGCGGCAGTATTTACATATCGTTTATCATTGAGAACTGGTGGAATGGATGTTATCAAATCTATGATTACATCTTTCTCAACAGATAAACGTGTACTTGTTTTATTGATTGCATGGTGTTTTGGTGGATTTATGGAAGGCATGGCTGGTTTTGGTACTGCAGTTGCAATTCCTGCCAGTATGCTTGTGTCATTGGGATTTGATCCTTTGTTTTCATGCCTTGTATGTTTGATTGCAAATGGTACACCAACTGCATTTGGATCTATTGGTATTCCAACAGTGACTTTAGCGAATTTATTATCTTTAGAAAATACATCATTGTCATTTATGACAGCTTTACAATTAACACCATTTATTATTCTTTCACCAATTTTAATGGTGATGATTACAGGGAATGGAATCAAAGGATTGAAGGGTGTATTACCAATTACACTCATGAGTGGGATTGCATTTGTGATTCCTGAAATATTGATTGGTAAATTTGTTGGTGCTGAACTTGCGGTCGTTGTTGGATCTGTTGTTTCTTTAGCAGTTACAATTCTGATGGCAAAGAGTGTAAAAAAAGATCCTGCGTATGAAGTTGCCATTGAAACACAAGAAAAGTTTGATGGCAAAAAGGCACTATTAGCTTGGTCACCATTTATCATGATCTTCGTATTCCTTTTACTTACAAGTAAACTTGTTTCCCCAGTGAATACATTCTTGGCACAGTTTGCGACATCTCTAACAATCTTTACAGGGGAAAATCCTAATACAATTACATTTGCCTGGATCAATACACCAGGTGTGTGGATTTTCTTATCCGCAATGATTGGCGGTCTTCTACAAGGTGCAAAGATGGAAGACTTTGTGATTGTGTTGAAAGAAACATTTGTACAGATGAAAGAAACAATGATTACTATGATTTCTGTGCTGGCATGTGCAAAAATCATGGGATATTCTGGAATGATTTCTTCCATTGCATCTTTTGCGATTGGAACAACAGGAAGCTTCTATCCATTATTTGCACCATGGATTGGTGGACTTGGTACATTTGTGACGGGTTCTGGTACAAATTCTGGTGTGCTGTTTGGTGCAGTACAGAGCAGTGCAGCCAATACATTGCAGATTGACCCATACTGGATGGTTTCTTTGAACTCATTAGGCGTTGCGGCAGGAAAAATGCTATCTCCACAGTCACTTGCGATTGCATTATCTTCTGTGAATGCAAAGGGAGAAGATGCAAAATTAATGGCTAGAGTTATGCCGTATGGATTACTCTTCTTGGTACTGATGAGTATTCTTGGATTTGTGGGAGCACAGATATTCTGAAAAAGTTGGAACTTTGTTCCATCTTTTTTTATGGATTATTGTAACTGCTTACATTAAAATGAAAGTGGTGTGTAAGGAGACAAATTATGGATTATTCAACATTGAAAGATTTTCCTCAAGGATTTTTGTGGGGAGGTTCTTCTAGTGCTTATCAGTGTGAAGGGGCATGGGATGAAGATGGAAAATCACCATCTGTATCCGATACAGCTGCCATTCCTGAAGGTACAACAGATTTTAAAGTAGCGATTGATCATTATCATCGTTATAAAGAAGATATTGCTTTGATGGCTGAAATGGGATTTAATGAATTCAGATTTTCAATTGCATGGCCTCGTATCATTCCTAGTGGGGATGGTGAAGTCAATGAAGTCGCAGTGAAGCATTATCATGATGTCATTGATGAATGTCATAAATATGGTATTGAACCAGTTGTTACGCTATATCATTTTGATTTACCGCAGTGCCTGCAGGATCGTTATGGTGGATGGGCTGATCGTAAGTGTATCGATGCATTTCTTAAGTACTGCAAAGTCTGCTTTGAAGAATATGGCAAGAAAGTAAAGTATTTCTTAACAATCAACGAACAGAACATGATGGTTCTATACCAGGGTCATCGTGACTATAAGGATGAAAAAACAATCTGGCAGGCAAATCATCACATGTTACTGGCACAATCATTAGCAATGCAGGAATGCCATAAAATGTGTGATGCTAAAATTGGACCTGCACCAAACATTACAGCAATCTATCCAGCAACTTCTTCTCCAGAAGATAATTTAGCAGCAATGGATTTTGATCAGTTACGTAATCGTCTGTTCCTGGATCCAGCTTGCTTTGGTACATATCCAGAAGCATTGATGAGATGGTTTACAGACCGTGGTGTTGCTCCTGCTATTGAAGAGGGTGACATGGAGATCTTAAAGAATGGTCATCCAGACTTTATCGCATTCAACTATTATGGTGCTGGATGTGTAAAGTATGTTTCCAAAGAAGATGGTGAAAAGGCAATTGCAGAAGCAAAGGAAAAGAAAGACTTTATGACAGGTCTAATGACATATCCTGGTCTATGCATGGCAGTAAACAATCCTCTGCAGGAATCTACATCTTATGGTATGGGAATTGACCCGGTTGGTTTACGTATTACATTAAGACAGCTTTGGGAAAGATATCATTTACCACTGATCATTACTGAAAATGGCTGTGGTGTGCCAGATACATTAGAAGATGGCAAGGTACATGATGATTATCGTATTGATTATTTGAGAAGACATATTGAAGCTTGCAGAGAAGCAATCAATGATGGTGTTGATTTATTTGGATATTCTCCATGGTCAGCATTTGACCTCATTTCAACACATCAGGGTATTACAAAGAGATATGGATTTATCTATGTTGATCGTGACGAATTTGATCTGAAAGATATGAAGAGAATCAAGAAAGATTCATTCTACTGGTATCAGAAAGTCTGCAAGAGTAATGGTGCAGATTTAGACTAATTAAGGAAAAGAAAAGGAGAGTAAGAACATGAGTTTTCCAAAAGGTTTTTTATGGGGTGGCGCTACAGCTGCCAATCAGTATGAAGGTGGTTATCTAAGCGGTGGTAAAGGTCTTGCCGTTGCGGATACTTTAACAGGCGGTGATGGTATCCACGGTATTCCAAGAAAGTTTATCGTTGAAATGCCAGATGGTACAAGAAGAGAAATTGGGAATAGAGACGAAGTTCCTGCAGGTGCAAAGGCAATTGTAGATCCAGATACATATTACCCAAGCCATGAAGCTACTGACTTCTATCATCATTGGAAGGAAGATATTGCATTATTTGCAGAAATGGGATGCAATGTTTACCGTTTATCTATCAACTGGACTAGAATCTTCCCTAATGGTGATGATGAAACACCAAATGAAGAAGGTCTACAGTTCTATGAAGATGTATTTAAAGAATGTCATAAGTATGGTATTGAACCATTAGTTACGATTTATCACTTTGATATGCCTCTTCATTTAGCAAATGAATATGATGGTATGGTTTCTAGACATACACTTGAAGCATTCAAGAGATATGTTGAAGTTATTTTCAAGCGTTATAAGGGACTTGTTCATTACTGGCTGACAATCAATGAAATCAACATCAATACAAACTTCATGATGAATGGTGTTCATGAACATATTTCCAACAAGCAGAACGCTGAACAGTGCAGATGGCACTTATTTGTAGCAAGTGCATACGCAGTTAAGATTGGTCATGAAATTGATCCAACAAACAAGATTGGTTTAATGATTGCACATGGTGCTTCATATCCATATTCCTGCAACCCAGAAGATGTATGGGCTGAATTGACAGGCGCTCATGATCAGAAGTGGTTCTATGGTGACGTTCTTGTTAGAGGTTACTACCCAGCATGGAAGGTAAAGGCTCTTGAAAGAGCAGGCATTACAATCCAGAAGGAAGAAGGAGAAGATGAATTATTGAAGGAAGGCGTTGTTGACTTCTATTCATTCTCTTACTATTCTTCTCAGGTATTTGCTGCACATCCTGAAGAACATGGTGTATCTGAAGGCAACCAGACAATGGGTGTTAAGAACCCTTATTTGAAGGCTAGTGAATGGGGCTGGACAGTTGACCCACTTGGCTTGAGAATTAACTTGAACCAGATCTGGGATAGATATCAGATTCCTATGATGGTTGTTGAAAATGGCTTAGGTGCAATTGATAAGGTTGAAGCTGATGGTTCTATCCATGATGATTACCGTATCAACTATATGAGAGATCATATCAAGGTTATGAAGGATGCGGTTGAAATTGATGGTGTTGACTTAATGGGCTATACACCTTGGGGCCATATCGATCTTGTTTCTGCTGGTACAGGTGAAATGAGAAAGAGATACGGATTCATCTATGTTGATAGAGATGATGAAGGTAATGGTAACTTTGCTAGAAGCAAGAAGGATTCCTTCTTCTACATGCAGAAAGTTTACAAGTCTAACGGTGAAGATTTAGACTAATGTATTTATCAAACAGTTCTAGTCAAATGATTGGAACTGTTTTTTTGGGTAAGTGATAAAATAATTTTAGAAACTGAGGTGTTGAATATGAACGAAATCATTCAGGCAATGAAAGAAAGAAGAAGCTGTAGAAAGTATCAGGACACAATGATTCCTAAGGAAGATCTGGAAGAAATCATTGAAGCAGGTTTGTATGCAGCAAGCGGTATGGGGAAACAGTCTCCTATCATTGTTGCGGTTACAAACAAAGAAGTAAGAGATGAATTGTCTAAGATGAATGCATCTGCTATGGGAAGTGAGAATGATCCTTTCTATGGTGCTCCTGTAGTATTGATCGTATTGGCAGATAAATCTGTTCGAACAGAAGTGTATGATGGATCATTGGTGATGGGAAATCTAATGCTTGCAGCAGATGCTAAGGGAATTGGTTCTTGCTGGATTCATCGAGCTAAAGAAGAATTTGAAAGTGAAGAAGGAAAAGCTTTGTTGAAGAAGCTTGGTATCGAAGGTGACTATGAAGGAATTGGTCATTGTGTATTAGGCTATCGTGCGAATGAAAAACCTGTACCTGCTCCACGGAAAGAAAATCGTGTGTTCTGGTGTGAATGAAGTGTTAAGGACATGTTAATAACATGTTCTTTTTTGAAATATTATTCCGAAATATAACGACACAATTCGATGAGGATAAATAAATGTTAGAATAAATGCAAAGAAGGTGCTTGTATGGAAAATTCAGTTTTGATTGATCGGTATCGTAAATGGGTAATTCAAAGAGGAACAGAAACATTTCCTGTAACGGAAAATGAAGAAGGAAATTTAGAGATTGAATCGAAATTTGCATTGGGACGCGTGAATTTCTATGAAGATGATATTGTTGAACTCAGAATTGATATGATTCGTGATAATACAACAGAGTTCTTTCTGCACTTTCAATTGAAGGATTTGAAACGTGCACAAGATCTTTATGTTGAAATGGAAGAAGCAATGCGCAGCTTGAAGGATTGTCAGGTTGTACATATTGTATTGTCTTGTACTAGTGGACTGACAACTTCTTATTATGCGGAATTATTGAATGCGGCATCGAAGACTTTAAATCTGAATTATGAATTTCAAGCAGTTTCTTATAATCGCCTAGAATCGGAAATGCATGGCAAAGACATGTTGCTGCTGGCACCTCAGGTGCATTTTGAGAGAAAGAAACTGCAGGAAAAATATCCAAACGTTCTTGTTAGAAATATTCCAGCACAGACATTTGGAAAATATGATACAGGAACTTTGATTGAAATGATTAAAGGAGAACTGCAAGACGAGAACGCTTTAAAAACGCCAAAAGCAGTACGAACACAGGCGTTCTTTAAAACAAATAAAAAAGTACTTGTTGCAGGATACATTCAAAGTGAAAACGAAAATCATATTATTTATCGGTATTATCATAATGGCAATATTATGTGCAGTGGAGAAATTGTGTGTGAAGAAGGCTCAGTTGAAGAATTCACACAGGTTCTTGATCCACTTGTTGAAAAATATCCTGAAATTGAAATCATTGGCTTAAGTCTGCAGGGCTCCATTGAAGATGGTGTTGTATTTTTACCAAATCATCCAATGCATATGGTAAATGTCAGAGAACAATTAACAGAGAAATATCATCGCCCTGTTGTACCATTTAATGATGCAAATATGATTGTAACGGGTATCTACTGGCTGGAAGATCGTTATCGTTCTATTATCTTGTATTTCTTACCTGAGAATTCAAATGCGGCTGGCTGTGGAATTGTTGTGAGTGGGCATTTGATTCGTGGCAGACAGCACGTTGCAGGGGAAGTAAAATATACACAGAAAGTTCTGAATTTATCTGAATCATATGATGAACTGATGAAAAGTGAAGAAGGATGTGCGGAAATTATTGGAAAAACATTGGTGACAATGACAGCGACAATTGGTCCAGAAGCTATTTTTGTGTATTGTGAACATACAGATCTTGAACATATTCAGAGTGTGATGCTGGAAAGTATGGAAGAAAGATTTATTCCACCACTGCATCAATTGCATGATATTAAGGAATATATGATGACAGGAACATTCTTGAGATGTATCTGGAGAATGGATGATTTAAAGAGAAAAGAATTTGGTTTAACACATAATCCATATTTATAATCATTTTATAATTGTTTCTTTCAATCTGTGAATAGATTTTTATTGAAACTGTGGTAATATGAAAGCTCGGAAACAGGAGTGAATATAGTATGGAAGCAAGTGAGCGTAAAAGAAAAATTATGGATGCGACAATGAGAATCGTAGCGGAAAAGGGACTGGAATCTTTTGCGGTATTGCAGGCAGCAAAACTTGCTCATGTAAATGAAGCTCTTGTATATAGAGATTTTGGGACAAAAGAGAATTTATTGTTTGAATGCTATAATCTTGTCGCAAATGAAGTAGCTGGTTTATATGATGATGCACCAGAACCTACATTGTGTGATGACGAAAAAATGTTTGAACAGTTTCATGAAATGTGGATTGCCTACTTTACGTTTTTAATCAAGAATGATTATAAAACTCTGTATTATCAAAGTTATCGTGATTCGGAACATATTAAGACATATGTTCAAAAAGAAGCAGAGGGGAAAACGGCAGACTTTACTGGTCTGATCCATGTAGTTGAACCTGTGATGAAAGCATTTCCTCTTCCTGAAGGAATGTCAATGCATTATATCTGGACATATTTGATGGATATTTCTGCTGTGTTTGCGAAAAGAATCATTCGTAAAGAATTGCCGGATACAAAAGAATCCTATGAATTTATCTGGAATTTAATGGCATCTGGTTTATCTGCTTATATTAAGAAATGAATAGATCGCAATGATCTATTTTTCTTCAAAGGAATGTGTCGTTATAATGTTTGTAAAGAAAGACTGATTTTATGTGGCTTTGGTGGTTTTGGTTAATATGTGATTTATTAATTCCATTTGTAATGATTGTTGTAGGAAGAATGTCGTGGAAACATTGTCCAAAGAATATAAATAGTTTGATTGAATATAGAACAACTCGGTTAATGAAAAGTATGGATACATGGAAATTTGCTCATGAATATTGCGGAAAACTTTGGTGGAAACTAGGATGGCTAATAATGATACTAACTGCTTTGATGTATATTCCATTATACCAAAGCAATGATAACATGATTGGAATTGCAGGGGTTGTTCTTATAACAATTCAGTGTACTGTTTTGATTATATCAATTTATCCGACAGAGAAAGCTCTAAAAGAACATTTCAATGATGACGGAACACGAAAATAACTATCAATTTATCAAAAAAATGAAATCACACGTGAAATGATCTCTTCTCGTTTGAATTAGCGTCTCAGATAGGAGTCGAACCTACGACTTTTCGCTCAGGAGTTCTATGCATCATGGACTATAGTTCCTTTTATGTCTGTAGTCTTATTAGCAAATGATTAAAAAATGTTTTATAAATTGTGCTATAGATATAAATGATAAATGAAATTATAATGGGAATATATCGAAAGTGTGGCGTATTACAAATGAATGAAGTGAGTAACGAATTTTCGTTAATTCTATCTTATATGCTCAAATGGCTCAATTGGAGAAACAGTGTTTCCCCAATTCAAAAACTACGCTGTCACAGTGCAAAGAAGAATTACACCATCTTTTTAATGAAGAATAGAATCGAAAATTGGATTTGGAAACGAGGTATTATTATGAAAAATCAGAAAGAGAACAAAGAAAAACCTGTCATTGTTTTATCCTTTGATGGTACAGTCATGGATACAGAACCTGCCATTATTGCAACGTATCGTGAACTGTTTGACCGTCATCATAAGAATGAACTATTCACAAAAGAAATTCAGCTTGCAGCATTAGATGACTCTGTATATTCTGTGATGGAATATTGTTTTCCCGAAGAAGATACAAAGAGAATGGTGGATGAATATAATTCCTGGCAGAAGAATCATTTGAGTGATTTGATTCAGCCAATGCATGGAATCAAAGATCTATTGAAGTGGCTGAAGAAGCATGAGTATAAAATTGCGACAGTTTCAACACGTGAAAGAGCATCTATTGTAGATTTACTAGAACATGCACATTTGATTCAGTATTTTGATGTCATTATTGGTGGTAAGAAAAATGCACAGGCAGAAGCAAACGGTTTATTTACTGCTTTAAAGCTATTGGATGCAAAGAGCTGTGTCTATGTTTCTGACAGCTGTGCAGAAATTATGTCTGGAAAAGATGCAGGTGTTTATACTGTTGGCTTTGCGTCAAATCCTGATAAAGCAAGATCCATCGTTGAAGAACGTCCTGATTTTGCAACAGCAGATTTAATTCAGGTAAAAAAGCTTCTAAAGGGTGAACCATTGTGGCTAGAAACAACAATCAATTATCCAAATGCGGAAGAAGTAATTCATAAAGCAGAAAAGAAAGCTGCTAAGAAAAAGCAAGAAAATTAAAGAAGAAAGTCGCATGATTTTGCGACTTTTTACATACAAAAAAGCCCTTGCATAAAGGACTTTTGCATCGTGAGCGGTAGGGGACTCGAACCCATGACCCCCTCCACGTCAAGGAGGTGCTCTCCCAGCTGAGCTAACCACTCGTTTGTCTGTGTATTCTAACATAAAAATATTTTATGTGGAAGTAAAGTATGCGAAAATTAAATGCAGAGGTATTTTGAATGAAAGTTTTATTTTTGAATACAAGTGAAGAAGAAAATGGATTGCTTTCTAAAGGTATTGCATTGTGTTGTGCAAAGCTTGCGGAAGCAGAAATAGAATACGATGTTCGCTGGGTGAAAGGTGTTCATCCATGTACGAGTTGCGGGAAATGTTTGAAAAGAAGAAGATGTTTATTTGATGGTATTATCAATGAACTTCATGAGCATAGTGAGGAATTTGATGCTTTGATCATTGGCAGTGATGTGATGTACTCTGAAGCAAGTAAACAGGCAATTGAATTATTAAAGTGTTTATTTCGCAGTAACAACGAAAACTATGTTGGCAAGATTGGTGGGGTGATTCTTGCATCTAACCGTAGAAATACGGAGCATGCATATCAAGAATTGAATCGTTATTTTTCTTATAGCTGTATGCCTGTTGTGAGTGGCAGATACTGGAACACAGTGTGTGATGATGCAAAAGATACAGAAGAAATGGAAAGACTGGCACAGAATCTTTCGTGGTTATTGAAATGTATCTCTAGCGGAAAAGAACACGGGATTCAAAATCCTTGTTTTGTTGAAAAATTGGATGCTTTTATGCTTGGAAGATAATGTACAATAAATGTATAAGAAATGAGGAAAAATAATATGACATATCAACAAACATATCAAGAATGGTTAGATCATCTAGATGAAAATGATCCACTCAGAAAACAACTTGTGCATATTAAAGATGATGAAGTAGAAAAAGAAGATCGTTTTTATAAAGATTTATCTTTTGGTACAGCAGGATTGAGAGGAAAAGTTGGTGCGGGGACTAACCGTATGAACTTCTATACTGTTGGCAAGGCAACACAGGGTATTGCACAATTCATTATCCATCATGGAAAAGAAGCAATGGAAAAAGGTGTTGTGATTGCACATGATCCTAGACATTTTTCTAGAGAGTTCTGTGAAATGACAGCGGGTATTTTAGCAGCAAATGGAATTAAAGTATACACATTCCCATCTCTAAGACCAACACCAGAACTTGCTTTTTTGATTCGTAAGATTGGAACTGTTGCGGGAATTAATATTACAGCGTCTCATAATCCAAAGGAATACAATGGATATAAAGCATACTGGAGTGATGGCTGCCAGGTTTCCAGTGAAATCGCTGACGGTATGGAAAAAGAAATCAATGCGGTAGATATCTGGAATGGTGTAAAGAAATCTTCTTATGAAGAAGGTGTTGCTTCGGGCAAAATCATCGTATTGGGTGAAAAAGAAGATCGTGAATATCTCGATAAAGTTGAATCTTTGGCAATTCATACAGGAGATGAAATTGATGCTTCTATTCCTCTTGTATATACACCACTTAATGGCTGTGGTTCGATTCCTTTTAGACAAATGTTAAATGATCGTGGTTTTACAAACTGGAAGATCGTTCCTGAACAGGAAGATCCAGATCCGGATTTTACAACGGTTGGCTATCCAAACCCGGAAGATCCAAAGGCATTTGCCTTGAGTGAAAAATATGGCAGGGAGTTTGGTGCTGAACTGTTGATGGCTACTGATCCAGACTCTGATCGTTTTGCGATTGAGATTCGTGATAATGATGGCAATTATGTTCCATTAAATGGTAACCAGACAGGTTATTTACTTGTGAACTATATTTTAGAAGGACATGAATCTGCAGGTACATTGCCTAAGAAGGGTGCAATGGTGAAGTCCATTGTTACGTCTACGCTTTCTACAAAGATGGCTAAGGCTTATGGTGTGGAAATGTTTGAAACGTTGACAGGTTTTAAAAATATCTGTGGCAAGATTCCTTATCTTCATGAGAATGGCTATACATATCTGTTTGGCTATGAAGAAAGTGTTGGTTATGCTGGATGTGAAGATATCCGTGATAAGGATGGTATTTCTGCAGGTATGCTTGTGACGGAAGCTGCAGCATACTATAGAAAGCAAGGTAAGACATTGTGGGATGTTTTACAGGAAATCTATGCAAAGTATGGCTATACATGTGAAGAAGGCGTTAATATCATTCTTGAAGGTATTCCTGGCAAAGAAAGAATTGATAGAATGATGAAGTGGATCAGAAATGAAAAGCCGATGCAGATTGGTGAATATAAGATTGATCATATCATTGATTATATTGATGGATATGAAGGTCTGCCTCCACATAATGCATTACGTTTCTTTGTGGATGAGGATACATGGTTTGCGGTTCGTCCAAGTGGAACAGAACCTAAGATCAAGATGTATTTTTACAGCAGTGATGAAACAATGCAGAAAGCAAAAGAAAAGAATGAAGCAATCAAGAAAGCTGTGCTGGATCTGATTAACGCAGTTGAATAATCACTGGCAAGAAAAATAATTTGTGAAAATCAAAAATAAGAATGCAGGTAATATACATAATAAAATTGTATAGAAATCTGCATTTTTATTTTGTATTTTCAACATGGTCTGATGATATGGCAGGTGAACGTTGTGCTTTGACTTAGTTTAGTGGTGGTGCAAGCAGAGTTACTGCTCAATGTGGAAGATATAAAAGGTAAAAAAGAGTAAAAAAAGGTAAAACAAATCTGCAAAGGTAAAAAATGGTAAAAAAGAGTAAAAAATGGTAAACTATATGTGCAAAGGAGAGATCTATGCCAACAATAAATCCATACGCCTTGCAATTTGGGCAAGAACCACAACAGTTAATTCCAAGAGAGTCTCAACTTTCAGAAGTTGTTGCTAACTTTCTCAGCGATAATGGCTTACAACATATTTATATGATTACAGGGATCAGAGGAAGCGGTAAAACAGTATTTATGACAAATGTTGCCAATTCTTTTGTTTCAAAACAGTGGATTGTCATCAATGTCAATGTATCATCTCAAATCAGTATTGTTGAACAGATAGTAATCCAACTTGCAAATGACAAGAGGCTAAAGAATAGTTTTTCGCTGTCTTCTCTTTCAGCAAATATTTTTGGTGTGGACGTCAAAGTGGACAATGCTGTTCCAACCACTTCTGCTGAGTACGAAGCAACAAAGCTTTTGAAATCAGCAAGCGAGAAAAATCTTAAAGTCTTGATAACAATTGATGAAGTTACAAGTACTTCATCAATCAAAGAATTTGCTGGGGCATTCCAGATTTGGCTGAGAGAAAACCTTTCTGTTTATCTTCTGATGACAGGCTTATACGAAAATATAAGAGAATTGCAGGATGATAAAAGTCTTACGTTTTTATATCGTTCTCCAAGAATTGACTTGTTTCCACTGCAGATGGGTGCTATAAAAAACAACTATGAAGAAAATCTGAATATAACTTCAGAACAGGCAAAAGAAATGGCTAGATATACACTAGGATATTCGTTTGCTTTTCAGGCGCTTGGTTACGTTGTATGGAACAATGGCAAGTATGACAAAAAGGCTTTGCAGGAATACATGCAGATACTCGCTGATTTCTCATACGAAAAAATTTGGAGTGAACTATCTGATAATGACCGCAAAGTCTGCATTGCAATAGCTGAATCAAGTTATTGTGAATATAAAGAAGTCAAATCCATACTGAACTGGGATAATAATCAACTGAATCCGTACAGAAAAAGACTGATCAACAAGCAGATTATCAGTGATAAAAAAAGAGGATTTATGTCATTCACGTTGCCACTTTTCAAGGAATTCATCAATGACCAGGTTGAATACGAAACATGGTGAATGATGCATGTTTTATTTTCGGCTTAGATTGTAAAGGTTGGAAAGTTTTAAATTCATGAGAGTCTTTTCGTGCTGCTTCATGTACAATAGATAGCGATGATACATGTATATACATTAAAGAATTGGTATTTTGATCAAACAAAAGATAAATATAGAGTATGGGGAAACATCAGTGGGAATGATGCATTTGAAGAAGGACAATGGATCCATACTTCCTTTGTAACACGTTTAGAAGTGGAATGGGGGGCTTTGCATATCTATACAGAAAACTCTGAATATCTTGCGAAGTATTGTGAACATGATGCGTTGGATAAGCGAGTATTAAGACGTGCATTGAGAGATTATCTATGGCCAGATGATGTTCTTGTATTTAACAAGATCAAACAGTCAGAAGATCGTAAACAGATGAATAAAAAAAGTCAGCAGACACCTGATGACTTTAGAACTTGTGCAATATTGACGTTTTCTTCAGATATCTTAAATCATTTTGTATCTTTAGAATTAAGACAGGGGAAGAAAATCTATCGCAGACTGGATTATGATATTCAAAGAGGAATGTTTGAAGATGCATTTGTGTTGAGTGATCCAGCAATGGATTATTATTTTAGATTCTTTCCGTTTGGCAAGAATGCGTATCAGTTTGATGAATGGCAAGGAAAATTTACGCCAGTATTTATTCGAAATATGGGAAGTGAAGATTTCTATGCTTCAACGGTGTATGGGGATTATGTTATTCCACCAGAATCAACGATCTTGATTTCTACAAATCAATCGGATGAAAGAATTTCTACTTCGTTAGATAGTACGGATCATGATAAAACAACGGTGTTATCTCATGCATCTATTAAAATGAAATAAAATGTCCTATGCCAAAGGGAGTAATGGCTAGGACATTTTTGCTTTGAGAATAAATAACCAGCTATTATTTACGCCCAATGGGAATATGATATATGGATTTATAAGAAAATCAACATTGAAATCTGTAATAATTCATGCATGTATGGATTTTATGCCTGATTAATAAAATCTTAATGATTTGAAATCTATTTTCTTAAGGGACATATCAGTACAATGAGAGTGTAAAGAAAGAGGGAAGTATGGCAACGTTATTAATTGTGGATGATGAAAAGGATATTGTATCTGCGTTAGAAATATATTTAAAACCAGAGGGGTATGAGATATTGACAGCGAATAGTGGAAAACAGGCTGTGGATATTATGCATAGAAAAAGAGTGGATTTAATTCTGATGGACATTATGATGCCTGAGATGGATGGGTATCAGGCAACGAGCAAGATTCGTGAAGAAAGTAATGTGCCAATCATTTTTTTGACAGCGAAAAGTGAAGATACTGATATGATACTGGGATTGAATATTGGAGCAGATGACTATATTACAAAGCCATTCAATCCAGCAGAAGTCATCGCAAGAGTGAGATCATGTCTTAGAAGGTATACAGTTCTTGGCGGAAATACGAATTCTTCAAATGTATTGAAGAATGGTGGTATTGAAATCAATGATGATTCGAAAACAGTAACAGTAGATGGGAATGTTATTTTATTGACACCGGTGGAATATGACATCTTGTTATTGTTGATGAAGAATACTGGAAAAGTATTTTCTTCTTCTGAAATCTATCAGAAAATCTGGAATGAACCGTTTATGAATGGAGAAAATACAGTTGCAGTACATATTCGTCATCTGAGAGAAAAAGTGGAAATTAACCCAAGTGAACCTCGATACATCAAAGTTGTGTGGGGCAGAGGGTATAAGATGGAGAAATGCTTATGAAAAAGAGTGGAATTTGCAAAACAATTGGTGTGATACTGCTTGTGGTCTTTGGATCAATTGCGTGTTTCTTTGGCGGTGTTTCCTTGATTGAATATGGATATGGATGGGGTAGTGAAGAGTATTTACAATCTTCAAGTGCGCAGGAAGCGGTAGATTACCATATTTATAATAAATATGGATATGCCATTTCTGAAAAGAAGGTGAATGATTCTGCTGTAGAAGCTTTCGTGAGAGAAATCAGTGAGAACTTTGACTATTATGTTGAAAAATATGATGCGAAAACAAAGAGTTATGTATCTTTAGCAGAGAGTAAAAACTATACAGAAGATTCTGACTATCCGCTTGTCAAGAAATATGGGATTGGTGATATTACGAATGCAGACAATCGAAGAATATTTGAAGGTGATGCATTTGAGAATAGTAATGTCGCGTATATTGTGCATGTTGGTGTGAATGAGCCAACAATCAATGATGATACACAATTCTATCAGAGATATCAGGTTTACAAGATGGTTAAACCATATACAGAAAATGCAGTTACATATACTGTTGCTTCTGCAGCTGTCATATTGATACTTCTTGTATATGAAACCATTGCGGCAGGACATACAAAAGAAGAGGATGGGATTCATTTATCATGGATTGATCGGATTCCGTTTGATGTGTTTACATTTGTGATGATTCTTGTTGGCTGTTGTATCTGCTTGATTGGTTCAGAACTGTTATCAAGTATTTCTTATATGATGTTTTATGAAGCATCAATGGACTTTGTTGAAGCTGGACTTCCTTTGATTGCATTTGTGATCTTGCTTGCTTTGGTTGTGTATGTGTATTACATATCGTTTGTGGTAAGAATTAAATCACATACATTGATTTCTAATAATGTGATTGTAAAAGCAATACAGTTTGTATATTATCCAGTGAAAAAAGTTATTGTAGAATTCTATGATGCATATTGTCATTCTTCTGCAGTATGGAAGAAAGTAATTGTTGGTCTTGTTTGTATTTCATTTGTACTATTATTGATTTTCTTTGTTACAGTTGCAGAAGTGGGTGATGTCTTCTTTGAATTCTTTATTGGTGCTTTGATGCTGGCGATGTTATATGGAGTATGGATTCTGATCAAAATCAACGCAGATACAAAAACATTATTAACAGCTGCTGAGAAACTCGCAAATGGAGAATTGGATTATCGTATCAGTGAAGAAGCGTTGAATCGTCTGCATGGCCCATTTTATGAACATGCAAAGAACTTGAACTTGATCAGTGAAGGCATGAAAAAGGCGATTGAGAATGAATTGAAATCTGAAAGAATGAAAGCGGAATTGATTACAAATGTTTCTCATGATATCAAAACACCCTTAACATCCATTATTAACTATGTGGATTTACTGTCAAAACCACATGAGGAAGAAAAAACAGAGGAATATATTGATGTTCTACAGCGACAGTCGCAAAGATTAAAGAGACTGACAGAAGATGTTGTGGAAGCTTCGAAAGCAAGCAGTGGAAATATTCAGGTGCATATGGATGTTGTATCCATCAAAGAAATCATTGAACAGGCAAGTGCGGAATATGAAGAGAGATTGAAAGAAAAGAATCTCTTGCTGATTACAAAGATTCCAGAAGAAAAGATTGAAGTGAATGCGGATGGAAGACTGCTTTGGAGAGTGCTTAGAAATGTATTTTCCAATGTATCAAAGTATTCTATGGATGGTAGTCGTGTGTATATTGATGTTGTTGAAGATGGAGAAAATGTTATTACAACAATCAAGAATACTTCTAAGAATCAATTGAATATCACGGAAGAAGAATTGATGCAGAGATTTGTCAGAGGAGATAGTTCTAGACATACAGAGGGATCTGGACTTGGATTGAATATTGCGAAATCTTTGATGGATTTGATGCAAGGTTCCTTTGAGATTCAGATTGATGGAGATTTGTTTAAATCTATTATCACTGTAAAGAAACATGAGCAAGTATAAATGGATTCCCGTGCTGCTGGGCAGTCTGATACCAATTCTAGCAGCACTTGTTATGGAAGAAATCATACACTGATGGAAGTGATTGCTTTTTGGGCAATCATTTCTTTTTTGTGGTAGGATGGTGCATATGAAAATACAAAGAATTGATACCTATGATGATCCGAGATTTACCAAAGAGGCGCTATATCAACATGGCTGTTATCTTGTGGATGATGAACCATATGAGATTGTGATTGTTTCTAAAAATGAAGCTGTGATTTGTGGAAAAGATCGGAGTGTATATTGTGATGTGATTGATTACTTTCGTATACATGCACCACACATTACATGTTTTTACGATGACCATAATGCAATTGTAAAAGAGTATGCTGTGCAGAAACTCTTTCGTATTTCACTTTCTATGATTCAGCCATCCCAGTTTTATGTAGATCAGGATAAACTTGATGCAGTTTCTCATTTTATCCAGCAGGAAGAGGATGTAATTATACAGGCTGGTAAATATAAAGATAGATGGATTTCTACTGATGGGCATACAAGACTGTATGAAGCGTATCGTAAAGGCTTTACATATGTGTATGGAATGGAAGATGAAATCAATGCAGATACAATTTATTTTGTTGAAGAAGCACAAAAAAGAGGGATTTTTGTCCCTCAAGATATGATTGTATTAGACCACCAGCAATATATTGATCAATGGTTTGGTTTCTGCGAAGAATACTTTCATCAATGAATGTCTTTGTAGGACAAGACACCATACATAGATTCACTGTTCTTAACGGAAGCAGTAATTGCTTCTGAGAAGCATCTTGCGGCTAATGTACCAATGACATTGAGATCTGCTTTGACTTTACCGGATGACATTGCATAAATCGTGTCTCCATCAAATTCTGTATGGATTGGATTGATGGAACGTGCCATGCCATCATGTGCCATAGAAGCAATCTTTGTGAGTTGTGTTTTATTGAAGGATGCATTTGTCAATACAATGCCGATGGTTGTATTCGTGTGGAGTTGTGAGTGCATCTGCATCATATATAATGCTTCTTCACAATTTAAGAACTGCTTTGTGTTGTAGTCGATTGCTCCAGCAATCTGTGTTCCATTTGTATAGTCAAATACATCCCCCATGCTATTGCATGCGACGATTACACCGACCTTAACATCACCTAGCTGATATGCACAAGATCCAACGCCTGTTTTCATCATATGTTCATTGCCATATGCTTTTCCACATGTTGCACCACATCCAGCGCCAACATTTCCATCTGTGTAGTTGTTATTTTCAGCATTCAGACATACTTGATAGCCAAGAGCTGTATCTGGTCGAATTTGACTTGTATGCATTTCTAAATCGAACAGACAAGACTGGCAGACAATTGGCACAACACCACTGTCTGTTGGAAAACCAATTCCTTTTTCTTCCAGGTATTTTGTGACACCAATGGATGCTTCTAAGCCAAAAGCACTGCCGCCGGATAATAATACCGCATTGACACTGTCATTTGCGGCTAATGGATTTAATAATCCACCTTCACGATTGGCAGGACCTCCTCCACGAATATCTACGCCACATGTAGCGCCTTTATCTCTTGGAAGGATAACAGTGCATCCCGTTGCACCTTCTGTGTATTCTGCGTTTCCAATTTTGAAATCCGTAAGTTCATGAATGGATATTTGTTTTAAAATTGTCATATTGTATCTTCTTTCCTGCTCAATTCATTATAGCATCGAAATAAATTATTCTTAGATGAAAAAGAATTCTAATAGAAAGACTGTCATACAGCATGCACACGCAACAACAGGCAATCCTTGATCAAAATATGCAAGAACAATACCTACGCATAAAGATGCAATGCCGGCAATTTGTGAATTTGTTGCCTGTACCATTGCGGGAAATGTCATGACTGCGAGTGTTACGTATGGAACATAGTATAAGAATGATTTTAGAAATCGATTTGTGATTGGTTTACGAATGAGTGTTAAAGGCAGTACACGAATACAGTAGCTTGTTAAAAATGAAACAAGAATATACATGAAAATGGAATGATTCATAAATCCTCCTTAATGGGTTTTATAATAGAAGCAACGGAAGCAATGATGACTGTTAATAGAATGATACGTGTACCACTCGAAAGAGAACGGATGCCTGGTAAAATCGTGCATAGGTAACTGGAAATAAAAGAAACCAGTACAATGAATAGAATCGTATGATTCTTTTTAGATGGTGGAATGATAATCGCAAGGAACATTCCATATAAGGCTACAGACAGGGCTGAAACGATTATGGATGGTAAAATATTTCCTGATATGATTCCACAGGATGTTCCAATTGCCCATGGGAGTACAGAAGCTGCCATGGCTCCATAGAAATATAATGGATTTAAATAGTCTTTTCTTGAGATTGCCAATGCAAACAATTCATCTGTGATGGCATAGCCTATGCATAGTCGATGGACTGTTTTTGTTTCTGGTGAGAGCTTTTGTGATAGTGAGCAACTCATTAACATGTAGCGTGCATTTGCGATGAGCGTCATAAGGATCATTTCAAAATATGATCCACTTGCGAGGATGACTTGTGTACCTGCGTATTCACCAGCACTTGCAAGATTGCATAGTGACATGAAGAAGCCATCGATCCAGTTTAATCCTGCATTTTTCATCGCAATGCCTAATGCAAAAGAGACTGCGAAATATCCTAGTCCAATAGGAATCCCATCTTTGAAACCTTGTGTAAATTCTTTCTTGTTCATGAAAATAATAATATAGCATTCTTTTCATAAGTAAAATGAATTATTATAATAAATGCATAAGGAAAACTGATATGAGTTCTAGATATAAGATTTTTATGAAAGTATTGGAATGCAGGAGTTTCTCGATTGCTTCTAAAGAAATTGGCTATTCGCAATCTGCGGTATCACAGGCAATGAAGTCTTTAGAAGAGGAATTGCAGACAACACTTTTTAAAAGAAATCGTGAAGGGATTCAATTGACAAAAGACGGTGAAGATTATCTTCCTTATATTCGTTCGATTTCTCAAGCGGAAGATTTACTGTATAAGAAGATGTGTGAAAAGAATGGGCTGGAAGATGAAGTGATACGTATTGGAACATTTACAAGTGTTTCTAGAAATCTTCTGCCTAAATTATTGAGTGATTTTCATGCACTGTATCCAGGAATTCATTATGAATTACGACAAGGAGAATATGATAATATTCATGAATGGATCAGGAATGGGGAAGTTGATTTTGCTTTTATCAATCCAAAGGATTTTGATGATATTGAGATTGATGTGATCTATCATGATTATATGCTTGCGGTACTTCCTATGGGACATCGTTTATGCAGAAAAGAATCTGTGTATTTAAAAGATTTGTGTGATGATCCTTTTATCTTGCTGGATGAAGGAAAGAACAGTGTTCCCTTAGATGCTTTTCATCAATATGATCTGCAGCCATCCATTGCATATAAAGTGTATGATGATTATTCTATTTTAGCGATGGTAAAGCAAAACATGGGAATCAGTATGATGTATGGTCTTGTATTGCGTGATTTTGAAAACAATGTTGTGATCAAGCCAATACAAGAAAATGTAGAAAGAACGATCGCATTAGCTTGCTTGAAGAAGGAATATCTTTCCAAAGCAAGCAAACAGTTATATGAATATATACAGAAGAACGTGGCAAAGATATTAGAAGATGGATTATTGAAACATGAGAAATAGAAGACTGGAGAAATTTTTAGATCTGTGTATTGTGCTGTGTGGTATCACTACACTTGTATTTTATAGTGGGGCAGTAGAATCTAAATTTTATGTGGAAAGATTTGCAGCAATTTATGCGATTGATATGTGTCTTGCGACTGTGTATTATCTTCTGGAATTTATCTATATCCGTAAAAGAAGTCGTGGTGTATTTTTTTCTTTACTGAAATATATTGTGTTAACGCTAATGACATTCTGTACGATCTTCAGTTGGGTATTTATGCAGCCATTCTACCGAAATGCTTCTGAGAATATGCAATATGCGTATCTTGGAATGCATTGTGTGATGCCGATTTTAATGGTACTGGAATATTTGGTGGGTGAAAAAGGTCATTTTAACAAGAAATTTATCATCACAAACATGGCATTGTTGATCATTTATGGTGGTGTTGTACTATTGTGTGGACAATACGCACATACTGGATATCCATACGCATTTTTAGATCCAGAACAATTAGGATATTCAATTGTGCTTAAAGAATGTGCTTTAATTTGTGTTGTGTATTATTTTTACAGTAAATTGATTTTAATGTTTGATCATAGATTTAAAAAAAGAAAGAGAAAGACGATATGATAAAACCAATTGTTTCAGGAACAGCGATTTTTACAAAAGCAGCTGTCGCAACAAAGGAAGACTTACCCATTGCGTATGACTTGTTAGATACATTAAAAGCAAACCAGGCAAGATGCGTTGGAATGGCAGCCAATATGATTGGCTGTAATAAAGCAATCATTGTGGTTGGACTTGGCCCAGTGATGTTTGCGATGATGAATCCAGTCATTACAAAAAGAAGTGGAAAATATGAAACGGAAGAAGGATGTCTATCTTTAACTGGTGTTAGAAAATGTATAAGATATCAACAGATTGAAGTAGAGTATCAAGATTTGAATATGAAAAAATGTCATCGCAAATTTGAAGGCTATATTGCGCAGATCATTCAGCATGAAATTGATCATTGTCATGGCATTGTCATTTAAAGACCTGTGTGGTCTTTTTTTGTGGAATTACAGAAAATGTATTTGTAAAGGAAAAAATGCTATAATTTAATCGCGTTTTTTACGTAAATGGTTTTAATGTACAAAAAAGGAAATTATGAATAGAGATATTAGAAGAATTACAGATGGAGCAATGATGGCAGCAATCATTGGTGTCATGCTTTTTATTGATCGACAGACAGCAGGCATGATATCTGGCGGGTTTGTGTGGCTTTTACCAATTCCAATGGTTTTCTATAGTGCAAAATATGGAATGAAAAACAGCTGGATGTTATTCATTGCGGTATTGTTGTTAACGTTTGTTCTAGGAACACCTCAGACATGGTTCTATATGGTGAGTGAAATGCTAATTGGTATTCTATATGGAAGTGGCATTTATAATAAAACTTCAACGAGAAAGTTGGTGATTCGTACGATTCTGCTTGCAGTAGTTGCGGATGTGCTTTCTATGCTTGTGTTTGCTTCGTTTTTTGGATATGACATTGCATCTGAAGTCGTTGAATATCAAAAAATCGTTACCAAGGCACTGGGTCAGGCAAAGCAAACCTTGCCATCAAATATTGATTTAACAGGTCTGATTCGAAATGCACTTGTTGTATCTGTTGTTGTGGGCGGGGTATTGAATGGCCTGGTTACACATTTACTGAGTCGTCTGATGTTAAAGAGACTGCGTATCTATACGGCAGATGTTTCTCCAATTTCTTCCTATTACCCACCTAAATGGAGTGGCTATATTGGAATCTTAGGACTCGTGATGTTTTATTATTCTTCCTACAATGCGTTTGAAAATGCATTGATGCAGTCGTTTCTACAAGGATTTGGAATGATTGGGGTTATGTATCTGGCTGCATTTGGTGTGATTGCGGCAATGATTTATACAAAGATGCGTTTTCATGTAAAAGGTTTTGCGGCAATTGTAATTGTTATCTTTGCGATGATGATGCCTGTTGCTTTTGCATTATTTGGATATTTCTATATTACGACAGATCTACATGATAGATTGATACAAGGAGTTGATTCTCATGCATACAAAGATCACGAAAACTAAGAAGATCGTTTACTCATTGCTTGTAATACAGGCATGTGCTTTGATTGTGCTTTCTTTTCTATCAAAGAAAGTTTCTATTCCATCAATTCTCATTTTAATGATTGAAACAATTTTAGCAATTTATGTCATTTCTGATTTCGAAGAGGCTTATGAAGAACAGTCAAATGGCGTTAGAAACGTATTGGGTTCTACTGCTGAAGAAGCTTTCTTGACTGGTGGGGTTGGACTTGTCATGTATGATGATGACTATATCGTTACATGGATGAGTGAATTATTTAAGGAAAGAAAGATTGACCATGTTGGAGATCGTGTTTTAGGATGGATTCCTGAAGCTGATGATCTGATTGCGGGAAAGGCAGATGAAGTTTCTGTTACTTTAGATGAAAAAACATACAGTATTACACGTAAAGAAGATGCACAGGTATTGATCTTTACAGATATCACGAAAGAAGTTGTTCTGCAGAAGAAATTTGATGATCAGCTGTTTGTTTTAGGTCTTGCTTCTTTTGATAACTATGATGAAAGTGTTCAGTATGAAGATGAAGCGGATGCAACGAATATTTCCGCAAGTGTAAGAGCTCCACTTGTTGAGTATTGTCATACACATCATGTGTTGATGAAGCGATTGAATAACTCCAAGTATTTATTGATTCTGAATGAAAAAGCATATCAATCCATGGTAGATGATCATTTTTCTGTTCTTTCTAAAATCAGAAGAGTATCTATGAAGATGGATGTATCCATTACATTATCTATGGCATTTGCCTATGGTTCTACAGAATATGA
This sequence comes from Bulleidia sp. HCP3S3_C9, assembly GCF_052064035.1. NCBI lineage: Bacteria > Bacillati > Bacillota > Erysipelotrichia > Erysipelotrichales > Erysipelotrichaceae > Bulleidia > Bulleidia sp. HCP3S3_C9. The sequence goes on from NZ_JBQHWJ010000010.1 coordinate 33,798, forward strand.
TGTGTTAGATGAAATGACTGCGAATCTGATGGATCTTGCACAGACAAGAGGTGGTGATCAGGTTGCGGTACAGTGTGTTGGCAATGATATTAAATTCTATGGCGGTTCTTCTGAAGCAAATGAAAAAAGAAGCCGTGTTAGAGTTAGAGTGTTATCTCACGCATTGAGAGATCTGATATTGAAGAGCAGTAATGTAATTATCTGTGGTCATAAAATGGCAGACTTTGACTGTATTGCTTCTGCCATGGGATTGAGTCGTGTGGCCTCTACGTTTGGTAAACCAGTATCCATTATTGCGAAAACTGGCGGAATTGAGGAAAAACTAGCAGCTGCATTAAAAATAAATGAACAGGAATTGAGCCAGGAATTTAATTTCATTACGGATAATGAAGCATTAAATCAACTGCAGGAAAAGACACTTGTGATTATGTGTGATCATCATAATATCAAGCAGTCAAATGGTGCAAAAGTACTTGAAAATGCAAAGAAGATTGTGATTATTGACCATCATAGACGTGCAACGGAAATTGGAATTAAACCAACACTTGTGTATATTGAAGCAGGTGCTTCCAGTGCATGTGAACTTGTATGTGAAATGATTCCATATATTTCTAATAAAGTTGATATCTCTGATATGGTTGCGACATTTATGTTGACAGGTATGGTTGTAGATACGCAAAGGTGGAGAGTGAGAACTGGTGCTAGAACATATGAAGCTGCAGCTAGATTGAAAGATATGGGTGCAGATATTTCTAAATCTAATGCATGGCTGAAAGATACATTTGAAGAGTTCTCAATTAAAACAGAAGTTGCAACAAATGCAGAGAGATATGATCATGGCGTTGTTATCGCAAAAGTTGAAAATAGAGTTTTATCTCGTTCTTTGATGAGCCAGGTAGCGGATTCCTTATTAGATCTGCAAGGCGTCAGAGCAGCATTTGTTATTGCAAACTGTGGTGAAAATGAAGCCGGTATCAGTGCGAGAAGTGATGGAACGATCAATGTACAGATGATTATGGAAAAGATGGGTGGCGGTGGTCATATGAGTGCTGCAGCCATGCAGAAGACAAGAGGTAAGGTAGCTGATTTGAAGAATGATCTTCTAGAAGCTACGATTGAGTATTTCAAGGAGGATAGTGAAGATGAAAGTAATTCTTAAGCAAGACATTAAAAAAGTTGGTAAAAAAGGAGATATCGTTGATGTTTCTGATGGATATGGTCGTAACTATTTGATTGCGAGAGGCTTAGCTGTTGCGGAAACAAAGAAGTCTCTGGAAATCTTAGGTGAACAGAAAGCTGAAGAAGCTAGACTGGAAGCACAGCGTGTTGAAGAAGCAAAACAGCTTGCACAAAAGATGGAAAAAATGATGCTTACATTTACTGTAAAAGCTGGTGAATCTGGCAGAGTATTTGGCTCCGTTTCTACAAAGCAAATCACAGAATCATTAGCGAAACAGGGAATTCGTATTGATAAGAGAAAGATTCTGGATACAAACCCAATCCAGACATTGGGTATTACAAATGTTAGAATTGAACTCCATAAAAATGTTGTGGGAACAATTCGTGTAAAGCTTGTCGGGAGTGAAAAGTAATGCCTAGGCAGTTACCTTCTGCACCAGAAGCGGAGGCTAGTCTTTTAGGTACAATGCTTGTATATCCTGCTTCTACGCGTATTGCGATGGAAGAAGGACTGAATGAAGATGATTTCTTTGTGGAAGCAAATCGTAAGATTTTTCGTGTTGCTTCTGATCTTTACAATAGTGGTCAGCAGATTGATTTGACGACTGTTTATACAAGATTGAATGATTTGAATCTTTTAAATGAGACAGGTGGCATTGAATATCTGACAAAGCTTTCTGATGCTTCTGTAACTTCGTATAATACAAAAAGCTATGTGGAATTGATTCGTGATAAGGCAATTGCACGTAAAATGATTGAGACTGCAGAAAAGATTGCAGAAGATGGTTTTGAAAATTCCAGTGATATTGATGCGTATTTAGATGATGCGGAAAAATCAGTACTGGATATTTCTAGAAACCGTAAAACTGCGGAATTTAGAACACCGCAGGATGTTATGCGTGCAGTTATGGAACGTGTACAGATGATGAGTGAAAATAAATCTGATATCACGGGCTATAAAACTGGATTTGTGGCATTGGATCATCGTCTGCATGGTTTTCAGAAAGGTGACCTTGTCATTTTAGCTGCGCGTCCTGCGATGGGTAAAACTGCGGTTGCGTTAAATCTGGCGATGAATGTTGCGACGTACAACCAGCCAGGTGCCGTTGCGATTTTCTCACTGGAAATGCCTGCGGAACAGCTTGGTATGCGTTTGCTGAGCGCAAGAAGTCATGTTCCTGGTGATAATATTAAAACAGGCAGATTATCGAATGATGAATGGAATGCGGTCAATGAAGCTGCAGCTGATCTTGGAAAGCTGCCTGTTTATATTGATGATACTTCTATGATCAAGATACCTGAGATTTTTTCTAAGTGCAGAAGATTACAGGCAGAACATGGATTGAATCTTGTTTTAATCGACTATATTCAGCTGATTACAGGTTCTGGTAAACGTGGAGATAACCGTCAGCAGGAAGTTTCTGATATTTCTAGAAGCTTAAAAGCACTTGCGCGTGAGTTGAGTGTTCCTGTGATTGCGTTGTCTCAGTTATCTCGTACGGTTGAACAGCGTGAAGATAAGCATCCAATGTTGTCTGACTTGCGTGAATCTGGTGCGATTGAACAGGATGCCGATATTGTTTTGATGTTGTATCGTGAAGCTTACTATAAAGATGAAGCGAAAGAGGCAGCACAGGAATCTGGCAGTGAAAAACTGGAAATCAATATTGCGAAGCACAGAAATGGTTCTACAGGCAGAGTCATTGTTGCTTTTGAAGGTGCAACAAATGCACTTTATAATATTCAGAATGATAATGATTTTATTCCAAATGAATAAGGAGGCAAATGTATGAAAAAGTTTATGACATTATTGATATGTACTTTGATTAGTATTGTAATTGTTGTCGTAATGCCAATGTTTTTTCATACGTTTTCTTTTGTGCGTGTTGAAAGTGAATCTACAAATCACGTAGGTATGTTTCAACAGACAGTTGTGTCTGTAAATGCGAAGGAACAGACAATTCATAAGCTCTACTACAAAGATGAGCTTATTGGTATCTTTTCTAATCAGGAAGCTTTAGATCGTCATTTAAAGCAAGTCTATCATGATAAATATGAAGCCGACTTCCCAGATACAAAAGCACATATTGGCAGAGACTGTTATATTGTTGATGAAAAATCATACTATACGTATTCTGATGTATCTGATGAAATTTTGAACTATCTTGATGAAAATGAATTGTATACATTGCAGTGTACTGCGATCAATATTTCTGAAGATGGTAAAGTGAAAGCAAGGTTTTATGTGAGTGATCCAAAATTGTATGAAGATGCGATGAATGCGTATCTTTCATTGTTTGTTGATCCTTCTTCCATTGCATCTTTAACAGAAAATGCAAATACGCAGACAACCTTGACAAGTTATGGCTCCAAAGATGTTGGCCTGTCTATTTCTCAACAGATTACCCAGGAAAAGACATATGCTTCTCCTTCTGAAATCCGTACAACAGAAAAATCTGTACTTGAGTATATTGAGTATGGAAATAATACAGAAAAGCAATATTATACAGTGCAGGCATATGATACGGTTGCCGGTGTTGGGGCAAAAAACTATGGCTTAAGTGCAACGCAGGTTATGAATATTAATCGTGATAAGATTTCTTCCACAGACCAGATGTTAAAAGAAGGAGATCAGTTATGTATTACATATTTTGAATCTCCAATCGACGTGGTTGTGTATAAAAAGACATTGCGTCAGGAAACGGTTTATTTTGAAACAACTTATATTCAAGATGAAAATCTTGTAAAAGGAGAAGCTGAAGTGCGTACTGCAGGTGAGAATGGATCTAGAAACGCATTGTATACAGAAAAATGGATCAATGGTGTTTTGACGAGTGGTACGCTGGATTCTTCATATGAAACAAAACAGGCAAGCAATGAAGTGGTTGCTTTGGGTACAAAAAATGAACCTGGTGTAGGTACAGGATCTTTTAGATATCCTGTGGAAAATGTTGGTATCTCTTGCGAATGGGGCTGCTACTATGGTCATAGAGGAACAGACTTTATTGACCAGTATAATTCCTGGGGTGATGTATATGCCGCAGATAATGGTGTCATTGAAGAAGTTGGATATAACGGAATTTCTGGTAACTATGTTGTGATTAATCATAACAATGGCTATGAGACATATTATGGTCATATGAATGTTCCTTGTGATCTTCCTGAAGGGACAGTTGTAGCCAAGGGTGATGTGATTGGTCACATTGGTATGACTGGTTTAGCGACTGGCCCACATGTGCATATGTATTTTAAAGTCGATGGTGAAAGACATAATGCATGTGAATTTTATGATTGTGAAAGTGTACCGCATGTATGATGAATTTTGCGTTGTTAGCGAGTGGATCAAAAGGAAATAGCTTTTTGATTGAAGATGAAGGAACAAAAGTGTTGATCGACTGTGGATCAACAAAGAAATATTTAATGAATGCTTTGCATGCATGTGATACAAATGTTGAAGATCTAGATGCTTTACTAATCACACATGATCATGCAGATCATGTATCACAGATCAAACATTTTAAAGACATTGATATTTATTCTCCGGTAGAAATCAATGATATCGATACATTTCGTGTACGTGCCCTGCAGAAGTTTACAATTAACAATCTTGTATTTACGCCTCTTGCATTGAGCCATGATGCATTGAATACAATGGGATATATTGTTGAAGATGGGATTGAAAAGCTTGTGTATGTCACAGATACAGGATATGTCAACCAAAAGTATTATCCAATGATGAAGGGAGCAGATTATATTGTTCTTGAAAGTAATCATGATGTGGATATTTTGATGCATACTTCTAGACCTCAATTTTTAAAGCAGAGAATCTATGGGGATGATGGTCATTTGAATAATATGGACTGCGCACAAGTTTTAAATTCTATTACAGATGAAAATACGAAAATGATTATTCTTGCGCATATTTCACAAGAAGCAAATACAAGACAGCTTGCATTAGATACGAGTTGTGATGTGCTTCTGCATCAGCATACAGGCTCTTTTAACAAAGAACTTGTTGTGTGTGCAGCTGGACAGTTTGAAATGATCATAAAAGGAGATAAACATGAAAAAACTGATACTGGGACTGTTAAGCGGTTTATTGGTATGGAATCTACTGTTGACGTATCAATTGAACAGACTGTCTAATGCGGATAGTGAGGGAAATGTTGTTGTGCATAATAAAGTGGATACCAATGATATTTCTTCTGTTGTGAGTCAAGTAAGAACAAATGTTGTAAGTATTGCATCTGCAGATGATATATATTCTGGTGTCATTATTGAAAAAGAAGAAGGCAGCTTATATATCGTCAGTGTTTCTGAAGCTGTGAGTGATCAAATCACTGTAACGTTTGATTCTGGGGCAAAAAAGAGCGCAACAGTTGTAGGATATGATGAGGATACAGATGTATGTGTTTTGAAATGTGACGTTGATTTTGAAGTGAGTGGCTTTCATTTGACGGATGATTCTATCGTTAAAGCTGGCTGTAATGCCATTGGCGTTGGTGGAAGAAACAGCGTGACAAATAATATTTCTATTAATTCTGGAGTATGCAGCGAGGAAGGTTCGTATCGTATGCATGCGAATAGTGTGTATCTAGCTGAAATATATGAAATGGATATGAATGTCAGTGAAAAACAATATGGTGGAGCACTTGTGGATATCAGTGGAAACCTTGTTGGTATGCTGATTCATCATCCAAATGAATATTCTTCACATATGTCATATGCTTTATCACAGGAAGAATTGAAGAAAGTGTATCGTGAAATCAGAAAAGATGGAAAAGTAACACGTGGATCCTTGGATATCTGTGTGCGTGCCATCAAAGATATGGAATCTTATGAGAAGAATGAGAATGGGTTTGATCTTGATACAATGAATGGATTGTTTGTCAGCGATGTGAATAGTGATTCTTGCTGCTATGGAATTTTAATGTATGGTGATCAGATTCTGAAAGTGAATGATCAGCAGGTGGATTCTTTAAAAGATCTTAGAAATGTTATGTATTCTTTTAAATCAAATGATGAAGTGGAAATTACGTATGTAAGAGATGGTACGACTTCTACAAGTGGGGTAACTTTGAAATGATTCGATTGATTGTGTGTGGAAAAGTAAAAGAAAAGTGGATGCGTGATGGGATTGAAGAATATGCAAAGCGAATCCAGCCATATGAAAAGTTAGAAATTGTTGAAGTGAAAGATGAAAAAACATTAGATAATAATTCTGAAGCTGAAAATACAAGAGTAAAAAATATTGAAGGTGATCGTCTTTTAAAGTGTATCAAAGAAGATGATTATGTGATATTGTTAGACTTACATGGAAAAGAAATTGATTCATGTGAACTGAGTGAATACATTGAAAAGATCCATACAGGTGGAAAAAGCAAGATTGATTTTGTGATTGGCGGATCACTTGGTGTGAGTGAAGCATTGATGCAGAGAAGCAATGAAAGATGGAGAATTTCAAAAAATACATTTCCGCATCAATTGTGTCGAATCATTGTTTTGGAACAAATCTATCGTGCTTTTAAAATCATGAATCATGAACCGTATCATAAATAGGAGTTAGGAATATGAATCGTAGTGCTGGGGTGCTGATGCATGTTTCTTCTTTGCCATCCAATTATGGCATTGGAACATTTGGAAAAGAAGCATATGCATTTGTTGATTTTTTGAAAGAAGCTGGACAAACGTACTGGCAGATGCTGCCTTTACATCCAACTGGTTTTGGAAATTCTCCTTACCAGGCTTTATCTTCTTTTGCGGGAAATCCATGTTTGATTGATTTAGATATGCTGATTGAAGATGGTTTGTTGAAAAAAGAAGAAGTAGAAGATATTGACTGGGGAAAAGATGTTTCCAAAGTGGATTATGGTAAATTGTATGCAAATCGTTTTGCGGTACTGGAAAAAGCAAGCCGTAGATTAGCCAGCCAGAAATCAGAAGATTATTTTACTTTTCTAGAAGAAGAAAAAGAATGGCTGAAAGATTATGCTACGTTTATGGCAATCAAAGAAGATCGTCATGGTCAGCCATGGTCACAATGGCCACAGGAATTAAGAAATCACACAAGTGAAGAAGTGAAAGAAGAAGCTTACCGTTTAAGGGAACGTGTTGTTTTTTATGAGAGAATCCAATATCTTTTTTCAAAGCAGATCAAGGCATTAAAAAAATTTGATAACTTAAGTCAAGAGAAAATTTAATAAATTTACATCTACGATAAAGAATGGATTTCAAATACGACAAAAAGAGCAGATTTCTCTGCAATTTGTCTATTCTT
>NZ_JBQHWJ010000011.1:0-39329 GCF_052064035.1 Bulleidia sp. HCP3S3_C9
CAGGATTTACATGTACAAGAATCATTCCATTATCTTTACAATATGTAGCTAAAGCTTCCCAATATATGGAAGTCGGTTCCATACCAACGATAATCTTTTCAAGACCATTTGCTTTCATGATATTTACCGCCCAATCTTTGAACGTCTTAAATCCTTCGGCAGTATTATGAAAGTGTAATGGCTTTTTTGACAATTCCTGTTTTCTACATGTAAATGCTCGTGCATATTCATCATATGATCCGATATCCACACCAATTACCAAAGTTTTTTCATCAACCAATTCAATCTTTTTGTTTTGTTTGTTACAATTCTTCATAGGTACCTCCGTATTATTGTTTCAGCTAACCGGTCAAGATCAGCAGATTCAATTTTACGACTGGTACTTTTTAATTTCATTCTTCCTTTCCACTTCCTCATTTACATGTTACAGGAAGCTCTATTTTGAGGTAAATGAGGTTGATAATCATATGTGCTTCTATTTGTGTTTTTGGGCGAATTCTTATTCTCCATCATTATTATCTCCTTCACATTTATAAAATTTTATATATCGTATTTCATTATGATTTATCCACACACCCTTTGTTTGTCTAACTTTTTCCCAGCTATCCTCTTTTTTCTCATATAATTCTTCCAGATAAATATCTTTTTCACCAGGTTCACTTGACGCAAAAGAATTATCATAAAATAAACCACGAATCACTTTCCCGTCAGAAACGCCAATTTCAAGCCAATATGGTTCATATTTTGAAAAAACATAATCCCATGATGTTGGAATTGAATTTGTTGTGTCAATTTTCAGCAATCCTAATATCCGTCCCATAATGTTTTTCTTTTTTATTACCGCAATGCATACACCTGTTATGATCCCTGTTAAGATCAAGGCAACGGATTGCATGACTTTAAGCAATATAGTATTATTTGAAAAAGAGATTTCTAATAATGAAAATACAAAAGACCATATTGAATAATTTAATATACTGTATCCAATAGATTGGACAACGATTTCAGTTTCAGTTTTTTTTGAAGATGGAGTTATCATCCTAATTATTTCAAGAATAATGTATCCAGGAATTACATATTTTAATGTATACATTATAGATTCGAATGAATTTACCATGCAATCACCCCATTCTATTTATTGTGCAATTCAAAAATTCTACATTGACATAATACCTATTCTCATCATATGGTCTGATTTGAATACCAGTTTGAGTAAAAATGATAATCAGTTCCAACTGTGTATCCTTTTCCATTGTTCAATAATTGGCTCTTATCCCTATTTGATTCATCAAAATACATAATGATTGCTGCACATTCATACTTAGGATATTTTTACAGTCTATCCAATAATTCTTTGATTTCTTGGCTTAATTTGCAATTTGGCGAACTTGCTAGAATGCATAGTAATAGATCGTGATATTGACAGAAAAATTATACTTTCCAAAGTACTTCAACTCTCTACTAACTGAGCAACACAATACTAGTTCTAAGAACAGTTTGCGACCTCAATTTCCTTGTATCCGCTATTCCTTGCATATAGCCACATGTCATCTATTAATCCATCATGATAGGAAAGAAAATCATCTTTGACTACTTTTGCCCGAAAAGCTCTAAGCCTTCTGTTTCTGACATCTATTTTCCTAATATACTCTTTCTCGACCAAACGATCCAACTTCTTTGAATTACATGAAGGACATGCGAGTACAAAGTTCCATATTTTGTCTTCTTTGGTGAAATTCCACGGAATAAAATGATCTACTGCTATCTTCTGATCAAGTTTTTTGCCACAATAGAAACAGTTATTCTGTTCAAATTCCTCGTATAATATCTGTCTATATATTGATAGATTTTGTCTTTGTGGAATTGATTCTTCAAGCTTATCAAGTAATCTTACTACTTGAGATTCTTCGTTTACGCTTTCCAAAAACTGAGCCCAGCAATAATAGTTTAGCTTCTCCAGTTCCGGTTTGAATTTCAACATGAAATCATATGCACCATACGACAGAAACAGTTCTTCCTCATTGGTATCAAAGCCAAATACTTCGCCTTCAAAATCTTCAAATAATGCTCCCAGTACATACTGTTTGCAGACCGGTTTCACTTTGCTTACCAGTTTATTTTTCTCTTTTTCAGATAATGAAGAAAACTCAAGTAATGTAATATCCAATGGTGATGTATTCTTGGCAGCATATTCATTGAGTATCTTTTCTATAGCAGATTCCGATACATCATTCTGTCTTCTCATCTGCCTCAAATGATGTTTTAGCACTAGATTCCAATAGCACTGCGTAAACTTCAGAAACAGATCATAAAAACTGATACTGAATCCAATTTCCGTTTGAACTGAATTCAGAAGATTATCCAGTAAAGATTTAATCAATGCAAACTTATATGTATTTCTCTTATGACATCTTTTGGAAAAGACATAATTAAATAAACGCCAGTATTCCTCTTCTGAACATCGATCGTTTATCAATTCTCCGTTTTTCAATTTCCACCCTGCCATATGATTCTCCACATCTCTTCTACACGTTTCGTTTTATTGTGTATTAAAATACCTGACTGTTACCAGCAATTCTCACATGGAAAGCTTTTTAGCCATTTCCACCAGTTTCGTAAACTCATCTTTCACTTCTTCTGTATCAGAACCGCTTCCCCAACTGATTCTGAAAGAGTTCATAATTCTGTCTTCGGAATAGCCCATTGCTGACAAAACATAACTTGGATCATAGCTTTTTGAAGTACATGCTGATCCATTTGAAACTGCACAGAACTGCTTTGTTGCTACCATTAACGCTTCTGCAGAAACTCCCTCAAGATAAAGATTAATTGAGCTGTTAACACAGTAATTCTGATCTCCATTACAATCATACTTCAAGCCTGAATTGTGTAGAATATCTAACAGTTCTGTTTTTATCTGTTTATTGTGCTCATCATGAATCTGATACTCCTGACTCGCGATCTCACATGCTTTTCCTAACCCAGCCACCAGTGCTACCGGTGTTGTTCCAGGTCTTATGCCATGCTCCTGTTGACCACCATAGATGATACCTTTAACAGGAGGCAATCGATATTTTTTCTTTTTTAACACCAGTGCACCAATACCTTGTGGACCCCTAAATTTATGAGCGCTCAATGAAAGCATGTCATATTTCAGGTTCTGTAGCTCTTCAACCAGTTTTCCGCAACTTTGCGTTGCATCTACATGAAACAATACACCTTTTTTCTCCAGTTCCACACCGATCTTCTCAACTGGTTGAATAATCCCGGTTTCGTTATTTACATGCATGACGCTGACCAACAACGTATCCTGTCTGACTTTAGAGAGAAGTACATCTGCATCTATTCTTCCGGTCTGATCAGGATCGATAAACTCAACATCAAATCCCTGTGTAGCCATAAACTTCATCGTATTTAACACAGCATGATGTTCAATGGATGTTGTTATAATATGCCTTTTCTCACTTTTTTCAGCGTAATCACGCAATCCCTGAATTGCAATGTTGTTGCTTTCTGTAGCTCCACTGGTGAAAAACACTTCATCTGATTTGACTTTCAGCAAATCTGCCACCTGTTTTCGGGCTGTTTCAGTAATATTTCGGGCATTATCCCCATACGTATGAGTTCTGCTGTCCGCATTCCCAGGAGAATTTCGATAAACATCAATCATGATATCCAAGACACGTGGATCAATAGGAGTTGTAGCATTGTAATCTAAGTATACTGCCATCAGGATTCCTCCTTTGTCAGTGTCAAAAGATCCTCTAGATTCTTAATAAAACCAGTACCACAAAGATGCGCAATTCCTCTTTCAACATTCAATCTGAAATACTTGGCAAGAGTATCCTCATCAGTCGGTAAACCTTGATCAATACACCACTGTTTCACTATTGCCTCATAAAGATCACTGTATTCACCACCAAATGTGTACCATGACATTTCAAGATTGCTGTCATTATTCATTGGAAGATCAGTGGGCATTGTCTTTTCACTCAGTGAGTAACATAATGCCCATCGACAGAGTACATTCCAGTTTTTTATTCCTGTTTTTCCCTTCAATCTAGACAGGTGATCTTTTGCCTGTTGAGATAGTCTTACCTGCTTAACAATCATGTTGTACCTCGTTCAGATAACCTCTTGTTATCGTTGTACTTCTAGTTTTCTCATCATAATTCAATCGGAATTCATCGCCAACGTTTTCTTCCATCATGTGATAATAAGTATCATCAATTTCTGTATCTGTAGAAAGGATGATCGTTTGCTCACTGGCATTAGGGAAATATACTGTTACCAGTGACGTTCTATGTGCTGAATCCAGACGAGACAGAGGCGTATCAATAATCACCGGCAGCTTCTTCTTTGAGCATTTTGCAAGTGCCCAGAGAATAGATATAACCATAAGCTGTTTTTCTCCAGCAGACAGTTTATTTTTTGGAACATCTTCATTCTCTGAATTCACATATCTCAGTTCTAGTGATGTTGGATCAATTTCAATATGATCAATCAGTGTTTTTTTATTTGCCAATTGCTGATAACAGGATGTTACTGTAGTTGCCAATGTATCAACCTTATTTTTCTGCAATCTGATGCTGTATTCCTTCAGAATTGTCTGGGACATACGACCATATCTGATAAGTCTTTCCGCATTGTCATTTGCTTCAAGTTTCTCTAATGCCGTTTCAGCCATTCGATGATATTCTGAAGTCACTTTCTTACAATCGAACTGTGCTGATGCTAATCTTTCCTTCAACGATTCAAGAACAACCTGTGCCTCTATGGCATCCTGTTCAAGTGTTTTGATTTCTCTGTAGACTTTCTTGATTTCTTCCTCATTAATATCTACCGAAAGGTATGAATCGATATTATCCAGCTGACTTCTCAATTCGTTCTTCTGGTCCATTAACAGGTCTGCTTGTGCCAAAGTCTCGGACAACCCTTTTTTCAACAGATAATCCAACTGTAATCTGGATGCATCTGAATAATCAAACACTGTATCAACAGAGTTGGTCTCCGCATTGTTCCTGATAAAATCCACAAATCCAGCTACCTGCTCACTCTGTTCCAACGCGGCATAATCATTAAATAATGCATCTATCATTGCTACAGCATCTTTTGCTTTTTTCTGTTCATTTTCCTTACCGACCTGAACACTGATTTTCTCCAGCAGATCTGAAACCAGAGCAAATGGCAACCCACTTCCTGCAACCGCAATAAGATCTTCTTCAGTTTCTTTCAACGAGTGATTCAATACAGCTTTCTTTTCAAACAGTGACTGTTGCTGGGCAATCACATCTCCACCTATTGCTGTATACTCGATTCTTTTTTGCTCAAGGGTTGCATTTATATCAGTAATCGCCTGTTCAGTATCTTTGATTTTATTTTCCAGATCTATGACCCTGTTTTCTGCTTTCTCTTTTCTTACGCGTAAACCATCAAGCTGCTCAGTGTCTTCCTTCTTTAGTTTCTGTTTACTGATTCTTGAAACAATACGGTTCATATCATTATTTAATCGATCCAGTACAGTAAGTCCAAGCATTGATCTGATCGACTCTCTCATCTTTTCGTCTGTATCATCTACTGCAAGCTCAGCTATTTTTTCACCGTCGAAGAAAAAGAAATTCGATAATGCGCTTGGTAGAATATTTTCTATGAACATAGGCCAGTTTTCAGTTAGAAACTCGCTGTATTTCCCATTCTGATATACGGAAATCATTTCTCTTGTTCTTTGACCATTTCCATTCCATTCTCTATGAACAAGGTAAGTATCTTTCTCATCCGCACTTAACCTGAATTCGATTTCTACGTATGTGTTTTCTGAAGATTCATTTCTGTTAACAAACGAACGAAGATACTGTCCGTATGTACTGTATGTACTTTCTTCATACGCAAAGGATTTTGAACCATACAACGAGAGCAAAACTGCTTCAAGAAAAGTTGTCTTGCCTCTTCCATTCAGTCCTCCAATCAGGACAATTGGCTTTTTACCAGAAAATTCGAATGTATTGCTGCCTGCATAAACGCCAAAATTACATAATGTCAGTTTCTTGATAATCATGCATCTACATCCTCACTTTCTATATTTTCTTCACGTTCAGTGACAGTATCTTCAGTTTCCTTTTTGTCGGAATTCAGTTCTTTCAAAAACTGCTCATCATACTTACCGCCATAGTCTTTTTTGCGTCTGACTTTCTCATCATAGAAATTTGTCGCGTCTTCTTCATTTCTGTAAAAACAATGCTCGACGCATTTTTCCAGATTTTCGAGTATACCTTTACGTTGGTTTATGCTGTTTGCTCGATTCTCAGTATCAATCAAAGAATACATCATCTCAAAAGTAAGTTCTTCATCCGGGAATAAATCCCTGCACACCTGCTGCAATGTATCCCATTCTTCTTTTCCAAACGTTTCAGAGTATACCCATTCAGGATCATTAAACGGCACTCCTGTTTCACTTTCGTATATAGCCGGAAGAGAATCATCAAATTCATGCTTGTCAAATACCCAGATTCTTCTGATGCATCTTAGTTCCGGAATTGTTATTAATTCAAGATCACTGAATTCCTCAGGTCCATTTTTCTGAATGTCGACCTGCATATGTAGAAGTTCTCTCAACCACTTTTCACGCACTTCTTTTTTGTATGGACCATGAAATAACTGTCCATAGCTTCCACGGATACTGCCATTCATTCGTCTGAATGATCTGCGTTCCCGGTCTCCATCTTCATTACCAAATTCGTTTCTGAAATCCAGAAGTGGTGTCATCCATGCCTTCTCATCATCATTGGCAATCATTGCTTCCATGGATTTATCTTTCTCAACCATCGTACATACCCAACAGCCAAATCTGCTTCTGCCGCAGGAAGGAAGATTCTTTTCAACCATCATCGGACATTCATTATCTGCTGTTGCTCCACGATAAAGAGTCAAAAGATCCATATTGGAAAGTCCCCATGGATTCTTATATTGCATCAGAAAAACCCAGACATCATCATCCGTCCAGTTTTCCAATGGTGAAAATACCAGTTCGTTTGCCAATGTAGGATTTGGACTTAATAATTCTCTGACTCTTTTCTTCTCGTAATATGCCATGGTTCGTGCTCTTCGGGAGCTTTCAGCCTTACGGGTTCCAAGAACCATGATTATTTCACCATGTTCTGCAATCTGATTTTTAATGAATGTATTAACAGGCTTGATTTTGAGTCTGTCTGTGCACCATCTGTATTTCATTCTTGGAAAAGGATAACCTCTGCCAATCAGACTTACCCAGAATGTGTCGTTATAATCTGGAATCAATCTATGAGGAACAAACGGAAGATTCTTTTCCTTAGCTGTATTTTTCATGATATTCAATGAGTTCTGAACCCATTTGGAAACAACCGGGGATTCAACTAAAGTATCCGTATTGATGACATGAATGACTTTCTTTCTTTTATCTACCGGCAGCTCTGCAATAGACATCCAGACAAGTTGGAGAGTTGCAGTACTGTCTTTTCCACCAGAATAACCAATAACCCACGGAATATCATCCGCTAGATACAGATTCTGTATGGTAATCATCATTCCTTTGATCGTGTCTTTTGTAATAGTATCTGACATGTTTTCCTCTCCTATTGCGTAGCCTGAATATTCTTTTCTTGCTGCTGTTCAGTTTCGTTAAGTTCAAGGTCCATCTCCATTTTGATCACATTGGCTATTAAAACTGCTGCACTTTTATTCGTAATAATTCTACCTTTCGGATTGATTGCTCTTTGTTTCCAGATCGGATCGCTACGTCGCCAGTTAATCTGTTGTAAATGATCCATATAGTCAGAACAATTCAACGTAGAATTCTCCAGGAAATAATTTCCAATTCTTCCCAAAGCCTGAATTACAATTGCTTGTGTAGAAAGATAATTCTCCCGCAGATCAACTTTTGTGATCTCTTTTCTTTGCAGCTCATTCCACTGGACCATATGATCGGTTACTGCCTGCCAGAAAACCTGTATGAACTCCTTCACCTCATCAGTTAATGGATGTCTTCCGACAATAATTTTATTTGCTGAATAGAACGTATTTAAAGTAAACAGATTTGAAGAATACTTACCCAGAATATCCTTTTCTTTATCTGTGTAATGATTCAGGAATTCAATGTTGGAAATAACCTGTCTGGTCAGAACTGCAAGTTCATCTCTTGAATCATATAATTCAGAAATAGAAATCGACGTCTTAACAGCATTTTTGTTCAGATCCGTAAAAATCTGCTGACTTCTTGCCAACCCTCTGTCTTCAAAAAAGACAATAGAGATCGTCTCATCCCCTATTGAAGGATCCTCATTCAAAGCCTCAATAATCGCTGCTTTACGATGTTGTCCATCATTAATCAGAAAAGTCGCATCCATGGACACCTCCAGAACTCCAACATCATGGTTTTCCTGATCTGCTTTAAAGATGAACTCTCCATCAATCGAAGCTGCTAAGGCAGAAAAAACATATGACTCTTTGTTGTCCAGAATATATCTGCTGATGACTGGAACACGTGCTGCATTCAGTCTTCTTTGTGCTCTATATTCCGGTGGAATAAAGCCTTCTTCATCCGGAAAGAGTTTTGAAATCATCTTCAGTGGAACCATCGCAATGTAATATTCTTTCTTTGCCTGTACTCCTCTTACAACAGGGAACCTATATACATAATCCATGTTTTCATTCTCCAAACCAATAAAACAGATATACTCAAGTAGTATACTTAAGTATATCTGCTGTTTAGCTTGAATGTCAATTATCACTTAGTCAGTTTTCATCCAGTTTCCCAAAAAGCACGGTATATCATGTTTCGAAAACAATAGCAGAGCTTAAAACCATTGCCCATTTTATCCGTCATTACCTGAACGAAAGTTTAATTTTTCGTGATAGACCAGAAGTTTGAATCCACGCGAGTATATCTGTATCAATATCATTTACGCATGCTTCACCATTCGTGATTTTCAACAAGAAACGCTTTGTTTTCTCATCAAGTTTCAATCCTTCTATCCGCTGATCCAACTCTTTCAATGCATCAACAAAGTCAACGAACATGCTTAACTCTGCTTTAAAAACTTTTGCTGCATCAATTTTACGCTTGCATTCCCGTGTTTCATCAGAATAAATGTTTGTCAGATATTGTATTAGATTTGCTGAAGCAATTGATTTCTCATCATAAAACTTTTTCCATTCTTGTTTCAAGATCACTTCACATTCATTTCTTTTCGTACTAAGTAATTCCACATACTTTTCATTAAGTTTATTTGAAATGACACAGTTTTTAGCAGTTTCCAATGCATCAAAAAGCTTATCTTTTAGTGTTTGACAAGGGACAAATCCAGCTTCCTTTGTGATGTATTCAACGATCTTTACATAGCCTGTCAAAAAAGTTACATTTGTCTGATATTTTTGTTCATTTCGTTTGATATTTTCAATATTGTTTTGAAGATCAATTTGCTGTTTCAGATTGACCAGTCGTTCATTCATGACTTGGATTTTGTCAATCAATGCATCCATTCTAGAAACCTCCCATTGTATCAAGTGCCGTTTGAATATCATCGATTTCTTTCGAATAATCCGTAGTCAAACCTAAAGAATTATTTCCTGTGAGTTCAGTTTCTTTTGCAGTAAGCTTTTCATCTAGTTTTTCAAGATATTTTTCTAAAGAAGTTATAAATCTGAGTAAAACTTCCAGTTTGTTCATTGGATCATCTGAAAACAACAGCAATTTTTCGATACACGAAGAGTTCTCTGTGACCTTATTCAAAGTTTTTACAGCAGATATAATATCATTTTTCTTGGTTATCACTGAAGAAATATCAATTGGACTAACATTAATTTGTGTATCATTAACCAAATCTATAATAGTTCCAAGATCATTTTGAATATCTCCTAAATCGTCAATCATTATTTCCTTCTCTCCGAAACACTTCTCCACAGCTTCAAGATATTCCTTCGCTTTGTTGTATTCCTTTTCAGCAACTACACTCACTCTTTTAGCTACATCTGAATAGATTTCATACGCGGCTTTTAATTGAGGACTCTGCATCTTTTCCAAATCTTCTGTCACATCAAGTTCAAGTTTGGTTTCTCTGACTTTTTGCACAGCTTTATTCAGTCTTTTAGTATCGATAAAGAGATTATCGTTTTTTCTAGTTCCCTGTTGAATATGATAATAAGCTTTCGCCCTATCTTTCGTATCCTCAATTCTATTATTTGAGTAGATGAATGATAATAAACTGTTCCATTCAGCAACGTGGGAATTCTGTTTCTTTATATTTTTCTTGTCTCTATATAGTGCTACTTCAATATTCTTCAGTTGAGTATCGTGGTACTCTCCATTCAGAGCTTGGCGTATAATTTCAACACAAATACCTGGTTCTGCGTATGTATAGTTTTCCACTGCTACATACTGTTTCACAGCAGCAACTATCGCTTTTTTGTTTTTATATGTCCAACTAGTAATACTATAAAGGTCTAATTGCGCATCACTATAATTCCAGCTTCTATTTCCTAGTAGAATATATTTGCAGAAAGCAGTCAATATCAAAGAAGAATCAGCCGATGCCGAAATAGTGTATATTCCTTTATTCCCTCTGAACGTATTTTCTAGACCAATAATTTCTATCCTGCTTTCCAATACTAATCGTATTATTTCATAAGGAACATCTTCAACCTCCCAGTCAATCGCCGTTTTCAGATAACTAGACCATTCATTTTTGGCGTTACGCATAATGCCAACAATGCCCGCATTACTGGAAATGTCTAATTGATTTCCGCTAACCCATTCTAAAAGTTTTTCCTTTACCAGTTTCAAATCCTTGTTCTCTGCCGGTTTTGGAACCTCAGACTGTATGATTTGTAAGTCTGGAACTTTAACCTGAGTCTCTGCTTGTACTGTTTTAAAAGAAAGATGCGGAAATTCAAATTCCCCGAGAATTTTCTCATTTACTCCAGCATAATACATTACACCATCAATCATCACTTGAACAGGTTCCCCATTCCCCCAGATCATTAAAAATCTAAGGAGTCTGTTTCGAAGATGAGCCTGATGTTCCGGAATCTGCTGTGATAATGACAGTAACAGTTGCGATGAAATTTCCACAAAATTATAATTTTCGTTTGGAAAATTCTGCTTGTCATTCATGATATCTAAAATTACAGGTTCCATAATTTTCTGAAGGAAATAACGCGGTATTTGTTCCTCTTCCTTTAATCTAAACCTATAAAAGGAACGAATCGCATTCTTGGTAAAAGGATATAAAGATACGTTTTTCCCATTAATCACACAAGTATCCCACACATCATTCTCTGCTTCACAAATAGGCATTTCTGATTGATGTGCACCACCATTCACCCACTCAATCAGTTTTTCTTTCGGAAGTGAAAGTGCATTCAAATAGTGCCCAAAAAAAGTATAGAGGGACTCCTGATCAAATGGTTCTACTGGAATGTACACATATTGTGTAACACGATCTAGATGATTCTGTTTAAAGGATGTTTTGATATATGCTGAAGTACTTCCGATGATAGAAGATATTCTACATAACCCTTCTTCAGCTCCTGTATGATGTACGAACAATGCATCAAGAAGTGCTTCATCTAGTCCTTGCATAGATGTAATGTCTTCAATAAATAATGTCAAATTTCTGTTTGTCTTACGGAGTTCTTTTCGAATTTCCTTAAAAATCTCGCCGAAGTCTCCCTGTTGAATCCCAGTGCATCTCTGAATTACTTCAGCAACCATCTTATTCAGATAGTCTGCATATTCTATTGCCAGGTCCTCGCCGTCGTCAGTGTTCAAAGTATCTATTACCACTCTTGCAGTTCGAGATAAATCTCCATCTTCTTGCATCCTATCATTAAAATCTCGATCTAAAAAATCTTCAGGCTTGAACTCAGCTTTAACTCCAACTTCAACCACAGTATTTTCAGCGATTTTAGAATATATTCTCTCTATAGGACCATTTTCAAGAGTCAACTGTTCTTCAACACTAGAGCTTCTTAAATACTCATCAAGTCTTTTCTTCTTCAGTTTGCTTAGATTTGTCTCAAATTTATTATTTTCAATGTCGTTGTGAATAAGGACAATAAACTCATGATAAATTTTGGAAAGAAATTCTTTCTTTTCAATCTCTATTGTAGCATTCAATAATCGATCATATACATCTCTGTTTTTCAGGTCCTGTACTTCTGGCATTTCAAGCAATTGTTTTATCGTACTTTTTAACGTATTACTGCTTCGGCTTATGAATAAAACCACTTCATTATTAGGCTTATTCAATTTATATTTTGTTTCAAACCATCGAATCAGATGGGATTTTCCAGTTCCACTTACACCGTAAACAAGTATCATCTGATGAGCATTATCAGGATTACTAACATAATTCTGATAAACGTACTCTTCATCATAGAATTGTCCAGCTGCAGGCTGTACTTCAAAAGAGCTCAACAACTGAAGTCGTTTCATTGGAACATGGGTTGCCAAAAAATCATATTGTGTTGATGTCACTGAATCTCGTTTCATGACCGCCTTGAAACGAGATCGAACAATTTCCATATTCATGTTCTACATTCTCCTTACAGAATCTCAATATTTGTAATTCTTTGACTTCCTAAACCAATATTCATAGTATTCCACACATCATGGTCAAGGATATGTTGCGTTTTAATTCTACCTGTAGCTTCTAAAGTAGATAATCCGCAAGTAACTCCATAATTGAAAGTTTTTAAATTTTTATCACTATTATTCAATATGATATTTATCGATGGGGATACGATGTCTAAAAACTCATCCACTGAGTATAAAACACCTTTTGAAAACTCATTATTATGAATCAAATCTTCAATAAATAGAGCTGCATTAGGCATGAAAACAAGATTACTTAAATAACCGAATCCTAAAAACTGTCCCCAGAATCTCCAAGCTCTAAGGCCTTCAGGAGTGATTGATTGCAAAGAATGTGAGGAAATATCTCTAGCCATTTCAGTAAGTTGTTTATAGCTCATAAGCTCGTTACTTGTCATATTGAAAATTTCAGAAGTTATCTTGTAGAATGCACCGTCTTTGATACTATTGATATTTCCATTGATATACCTGCGCATATCTTCAATCGTTTTTAAATCAGGCGCTTTTTGATAATAGAAACCATCCTCTTGTTTAATCAAACCTAATTCTTCAGCAGCATTTATCACACTAGTAGATAGCTTTATATCTGAGGTGATATACGCTGGTTCAAGTGCTTCTTTTAGATCATTTCTACTGATTCCATTTTTGCTTTTAACATATTGGTAAACTATGAATACTCTCTTTGGTACAGCAGCAGTATCAGAGCTGCCATTTGTCATATCTTTAAAAAACATATTTATCACCTATACATTCGTCATTCATGAACTATTACATTATGTACCCATCAATCAGATCAGATGTAGTACGTGAATATCTTGGCAATTCTACATTTTCTCGAATCAGATGAATACACCTACAGCTATCTAGAATATTTCGATTTGAAATAAAAGATTTTACGTATTTTGTAATTCCATCAATGCTTTCTGGATATATAAACACGATCACACCAGATATATAAAACTTACATTTCTTCTCTGCGAGTTTTTCAAAAGTGTTTCTATCAATCACAAACATACTGTTTCTATTAACTAAAAGATCTGTCTGAAGCGAAAAAATAGACTCCTCGGATATTATCACATTCACTTCTTTTTCAAATAGTTGTTTTAATACTGCCTTTTTGCTCTCATCCGTTCTGTAGTAACAAACAGAATTACTGTTGTTTCTGAAAAAAACATCAGTGGTCTCTGAAATCATGTGTTCCGGTTTTGAGATACTCTTTTTCAATTGGAATGGGGGAATATTTTCTTTTATAGTTTCCTGATGATTTGGACATCCTCCGCAATAAATATCAGCATATCCATAAGTATTCATGAACATTTCTGACCAGCATTCTTTTCCTGCTCTCTTAATTGAGGATTTCAACATATTCAAACCATCAATATTATATGAATATTCTTTTGATCGATGCTCTTCTACACATTCAAGTAAGCGTGGTTCATCAGGATGATCAGCAAGTAAAACTTCATTTAAATCTGTAACTTGTATCTTGTATATTCCACTATCACTGACAACAGACTCAATCTTGAGAAGATTGCTTCTTCTTAAAAACAAAAGAACATATACATTCCAGTTCATATCGGTATTGCCATAAACAAAGGAAGATTCCAGAACATCCTCATCTTCGTTATCAATAATGTAATGCGGTTTAATTGATGTATCAATGACAACTGACCGATTTCTTCGTTTTGATTTTGGATTGTTATACATTGCATACCATCTTTTGCAGATCTTTTCAGTTGTCATGACCTGTTTATTGATTCTCTGAAATGCAGCATCAATGTCATTTGCTTTTATACACATTACGCTGAGGCAAGGTAATCTATCTCTGCCTCCTCTTCCCAATTCCTGATAATAAGCATTTGGGTTCTGAGGTACATAGGCATGTATGACTGTACGAACATCATTTTTATCAACACCCATTCCAAATGCTGAAGTAGCAATCATAATTTGGAACCTGTCACTTACCCACTCATTGATAAGTTTTTTTCGTTTTAAAGCATTTGTTTTTCCGGTGAATGTTCGAATGTTCTTGAATTCATATTTTCCCAAATATCTTCTTAATTCTTCTGCTTCGTCTGGTTTTGCCACATATACAATCATTGGATGCGGTAGTTTTCTAACTAATTCAAGAATTCTTTTTTTCTGTTCAAACAGACTATTACATTGAGTAAGGCAGTATCTTGGTTCTTTTCGCAGTGAATCGCAACGTATTTCAATCCATTTTTCATCTTTGGAGAAAAAGCTCTTGAGCTGGTCTCTACACCTTTCATCAAATGTAGCCGATAACAGAAATGTTCTTAATTGATCATTTGTTAAAATAAGATCATTTCTCCATGATTCAAGACATTGATAATCCACTCTGAAAAGAGATCCCCAATCCGAAACAATATGTGCTTCATCGATAATGATATTTGCTAAATACCTTGTTTGATTTGCCTGTTTTATCGCATCACCAAACCTTGAATTTAAAATAAGTGCTTCTGGCGAAATAAACAGAAGACGTGCTTTCTTATCTTCTATCGCTTTAATAATTGGTGCACTATCTACGCCTGAAGAATACGAGAAAATCTCATTGTCTTTGGCAATACGCAAAGTATTCTTGGCAACTCTTTCCTGATCTAAAGCAAGTGATACTGTAGGTACCACGACAATTGTCAAGCTATCTGAAAACCCGATATTCTGATAAGCAACAGCCTGTGTTACAAGACTTTTTCCACCACCAGTTGGAATTGAAATCAGAGTTGTATATCCAGCTGGTGTATTCAGTGCCCCAGTAACTGCCAGTTTTTGACTCATCGAACGATATGAAACATAAGAGGTTAACCACTGTATATACGGATCAGTACATAGGTTTTCATAAGATTTTTTTTGTGTTCTCTCACTATAATCAGCTAAGAATGCAGATTTTACAAATGTACTATCCACATAATTAGGCAATTGATACGAAACACACAATTCCCCATCACTTACATATAAACCAAAATCTTGCAAATTATCATCTGGATAGATTTCAAGATGGAGTTTTGTTTTACAAGTAATCAGATAATCACGAATTGCAATAAGATAATCCGATGTTCCACATTCTCTCTTCAAATACTGATCAGCCGCAATAAACATACGTTTGAAGGTGAAAAACCTATGGTGATCTAAGGCATTCTGATCTGGCACATAATCCAAATCAAAAGGCTGATGATAATTGATATAGTTTTCAAACAGTTTATTCCATTTATTTACATCAAACATCTTTTTTCACCACCTTCAAAAATGCCGCACTCTCAAGAGTTATCTTACATTCCTTTAAAGACTGATAGATCAGATCCAGTTTATTCTTTTCTGCATCTAGATCTCCATTATTCAAACCATAGTATTCACTGTTGGCTGTCATTGCAGAAAGAGATCTCTGCATTTCCTCCTTAGCTCCTTTTAAGTTGATGTGCTTTTTATACTCAGCAACAGCTTTGTCCTTCGCATCTTTATACGCCTCATCAACCATGGATTGCCATACCTCTTTTGGGTATTCAAGCTTGAAGTTCTTTAATGACTGATCGCCACGTTTCCCAACGTGCTTTACGTATTTCTTCACATCATTTAATGGCAGGTTTGCAATCTTCTGAAACACTTTCTTAACATTCTCTTCAGATACATTATCAGGATTATCCAAGTCAAATACGGTCACTACCTGTTTGGCAGGAAGAAAAGTTCGATATTGTCCAATAGCATACATAGATATTCCACGATCTAACAGAAGCTGCTCATTCATAGACAAACGCCATGTGAATACCAGTCCTGTCCAATTAATCAAATCATTTACCCTACATGCACAAACCTGACCTTTACAGTTTCTGATTGCGTTATCGACAATACAGTCAAAAATTGGATCACCTGGTGCAAAGAAATGTAAATAGTCATTTTCTATTGCTTCTCTGCGATTGAAAGTGCCTCGAATAACCCGTTCCTTTACAGAATTCTTTTTCTGCATTTCTGCCTGTTCCTGTATTTTTGTCTGAAAAAGACTCTGCTTATCATTCTGATATAATTCCCACTTTGGCGGAATCAGTAATGTATTAACAGCAGACTGATAGGAGAAACTGGATGCTCCATATGTTGTAATACCCTGAGAATTCTGACTTCCGTGAAATCCTGCAAGAGAAGCCCACGCTTCCATTGTATTTGCGAACAGTTCATTTTCGTAGCGATTGTAGAACTGAACAAGTCTGTTCAATTGGTTATACATCGGTTTAAAGATAAAAGACGCAGCGTCATAGTTTTGCTCTCTGACTATTTCTTTTCTGATTTTTTCTACTCTTGAAATGATTTTTTCTATTCGATCATACAATCCATATTTCAGATCTTTCTTTACTGCTTCTTTAATATCTGAATTAATATCCTGCATGATAATTTCCATGCCACTTAGAGATTGCTGAAAAATGTTTAAACCTTCATTCCAGAATTTGGACAAAGACGCTTCAAAGGAATCGAATGCATATGGGACAATTGAAGTTACGATATTTCTTTTTGGATCTCGCTCCAGTCGATCCAAACGTCCAATTCTCTGTTCAATTGCATTTGCATCCCAAGGTAAATCTATATGGACCACGTAGTCTGCACATTGAAAATTTCGCCCTTCACCACCTGTTGAGTCACATAACATATAACAACAATCAGTATTATTCTGGAAACGGTAAGCACTTAACTCATTATCATCTGCTTTCTGAGATGCGCAGAAAAATGCAGTTTCATTTTCATCAAAAACTGATTCAAGTACTGTTTCGTAAGCATTAAATGTTTCCTGAAAATCTGTAAATAAAACTGTTTTTGTTCCAAAGCATTCATTAAACAGATGATTAAAGACCTGCACCAATCGGCAGGAGTAATAGGGTTCGTATTGATCAGGATCATCTAAAATATCACTTATGTTATCAATAATATAAGTTTCAAATGAATTCCATCTGGCTGCATATTCAAACAGATCTCCTGTATCCTCATTCTTTGATACAAGTTCTTTCAGTACATTATTAAAAGCAAAAGAAGAACTGAAAAATGCCGATAGCAGTGGTTTGATTACAGTCTCAACATTCTCATCTGTCTTCTCAATATTATGTTCGAAATAGTTCAGAAGTTCTTCATATACTTGAGACTCATAAGAACTGTCACATTCATTCATATTGTATTCAAGTTTCTGAAGTTTTCTCTTCGGTAGAAGTGCTTTACCATCTTCAGTTTCAAGCATCTTTCTTCTGTTTCGAATAATATTGTTTTCAATCTGGTAGTTACTGCAGATATAAGAAATCAATACTTTCATAGCATATACGCCTAGATCATCTGAATCAAAATGTATCTTTTCAAGTAAAGACTGCAACTTCTCATCATTCAATCCACTGATTACTTCATCCAGCATTTCAAGCATTTCATCATATAAATCAATGCAGTCTTCATTATTATGCGGATCTTCGTCTTCCGTTTCTTCGATTGCTTCAATGTAATCAACAAGATCATTCAACACAAGGGAAGTTTTCTGAACTATTTTCTTCTGTTTTTCGATCAGTTCCTCGAAAATCTCCAAGGACAATCTGCCATATCGTTTTGGTTGCAGAAGTCTTAATAGATCCAGATATTCTTCTTTTCTGTCCTGCACAGGTGTTGCACTTAACAGAAGAATATTTGCGGCATTTTCACTGACTGAAAGCAATCTTCTATACAGTTCCTGATCTCGCACAACTCGATGTGCTTCATCGATAACAACAAAAGAATACGATTCATTGCAATTAACTGATTGAATTTTGGAAAATGGTACAATATGAATCATATTTGCGTTGCGATTCCGTCCAATACTGATATTGAATTTAAAGAACATTTCCGTTTTCCATTGTTCTACAAGTGAATCCGGAACAATGACTAAAACGGATTGGGAACTTCGAGTCATCAGGTAGATTTTCAAAATTGAAATAGCTTCAATGGTTTTACCCATACCTACTTCATCTGCAAGCATATATCTGCAATTTGTATCCTGAAGGCACCTCACGATTGTGTTGATCTGATGAGGAAGAAGAAATATTTTTGAACCAGCTAGTTCCTTGAATCCTAATGTTGAATTATTCAACAGTTCTATGTTTTTTGATACAGTGTTTCTGCCAAAAAACCATACAGGATTTTGAAATTCATAACGCTTTAATTGAGAAATAGGAGTCACTTTTCCATTGTTAAAAGAAGCAATGAGTTCAGTTTCGCAGGCAGATTTATATTCTTTAGTTTTCATGCTTTGAATGTAGTATTCAAAGTATCCGTCTTCTCTTTTCTTCATTCCTTTGATCAGGTAATTGCTTCCTTCAAAAGATACTACCGAATCATTAAACAGAACACATCTTTGCACACTGGAGATTGGATATTCAAGTGATTGAACACCTAAATCAGGAAAGTACTGAAGATATGAAAAAGGATCATTGAACGCTACTACAGCAGTCTGCTTAAACTCATCTATTGATTTGATTATGCCACACAAAAACACTCTAGGGTCAATAGGATTGCTTTTATCGAATGGGCATCGAACATACATGCTTTCTTTTAACATTATGAAACCTCACTACTTCTTGAACTTATAATACTGGCAACATAGATCTTTCTCAGCACAGAACTGACAACCTTTTTGAAAACTCTTCATATATTCTGCACTTGAAATATCTACTGACAATTGGTCAAGATCTTCTTGTGTTACAGAGCCAAATACTTTATCTTTTTCTGCTTTTGACGGCATCATCAGAAACTGTATTCTAAATGCAGCCATCTGCTTTTGAGCATCAGTACGAGGTGGAAATACTTTACATTTTTCTTTCTGCAGATTTGTACAGACTCTTCTTCTGATATCTGCTTTATTAGCTTCTGTCAGAAATGGGAAAAATCTCTCAAGTCTATCCATAACATCGTTTACTACGCTAAATACGTTGTGCAGGATATTACTATAGTTTACAAGTATTTCACGAGCCTGATCTTCAATAATGGCTTCAAAACACCTTTGTTGTAAGAAAGAATCCTTGTACACAATATTACCATCACCAAAAGTTTCAAGTAAAAATCTGTATGGACACATCCTGAATCTATAGCAGTCTATTCTGTCAAATGCCGGAATTTCTTCAGGGGCAACTAGATGCATTGGTTCGTCTGATGGATCTTCCGGTAATTCCGTGTAATATGGAATTGGTTTTACACCAATCAGATTCAGTAAATAATATGGTTCATTATCAAAATCACCATTTTTGCTGATATAACTGAGTTTCACCTTAGCTCTATTAAATTCTAAACCATAAATTAACGCATAGCGTCTGAAATTCTTGTACTCTTCCGCAGATTCGACATATACCTGATATTTCCAGTCAATCGGTTCCTGAGCAATTGTAAAGAAGTGTGAATCTAACGGCCATGGAAAATCATTATGTTCTGATGCATTCACATCACGATCACTGATGCAGGCAAAATGATAGATCTTATTTCGGTCATGATAACTCCTCAATATGTCACCATCGATCTGTTCAAAATTTCGTACAATCCATCTTGCACTAGCATCATCTTCCGGTTCCTGCTGAAGATACAATGGCATAGTAATTCTTAGGCACTCAAAAGAGGCGGTAATATCATCAGATTCAATCGTATTCAGATGTTCTAAAACACGAGCAATAATATCCCTGAACTTTTCATCGTCATTCTTCCCTTCAACAAGCCTCTTAGCGAGATACTGTTTCACTTTGTTATAGAATAAACTGAAGTTTTTTGGAGTTCTATCAAAATCCAGCAGTAACGATTCCGCTATCGCATTCAGTTCTTCCAATCCCTTCCTCAATGCCTGTACCTCTTCTGTACTCACTGCATAAAAAGACATTGTATTATGAACGATTGACTCATTTTCTTTGACTCTTCTTTTGTTTCTTTCAACACGATCCAAACGTTTTGTCATTTCTTCTATTGATGTCGCGCCTATGAACAGACTGTACATTTTTGTGAATATACTGCCCAAATTCCCATTTCTGCTTTCGGAAAGAATATTGCAGCAGAAACATTCTCTCAGCTGATTCAGATCTTCAATAACAAGTCTGTTCTCTTTTGTATCCCACATCGATACTAATGCCAAGAAAAATCTTCCTACCGGATAATCCATAAAATCTCTTTCTCCAAATTGATCTGGATAATATGTTTTCAAAATCTCATTAACGGAGCTGTCTGCAGCATAAAACTGTTCATTCATCAGTTTTAATTCTGCCTTCCCGGTACTTTTTGAAATTGCTCCTTTATACACATGGGAAACGTAACTAGCAAATTCTGTCAATGAATGAAACTCTATCAATTTAATCTTATCGTGATATGGAAAAACCGGCCTCTTTCCTTCGCAAAGAGCTCCAAGACAATCTGCTAACACGTTTCCTTCATATCCAATTTCACTGGAATCAGTAGGAAAGAATTCTCCTTTTTGTGACATCTGTATATCAGCTTCAAAATACTGATATATATCAACCCAAGTTTGATAAACCTTCTTATATTGCTTCTGATAGTTGAATATAAGAACTACTCTTTTGTATTTAGATAACTGCTCAATTGTTCTTAGAATTAACGGCGAAAACTGATGCACACCATGAATAACTATTGTGTCCAAATTCAAAGAATCTACATCAGGTTTATTATTCAGATCCCTGTCATACAAAGCTGCTTTAATTGCTTCATCAATCTGTTCAAGAGAAAAAGTTTCTGGTAGTGTAAAGTGTTTTACCTTTTTAGGATCACGTTGGATTTTCTTATATAATTCAACAATGTATCTTTGATCTTCACCTAACAATTCCTGATTGATATGTTCACAAGCAACATTTAATTCAACCATCGTTCGGATACTTTCACAAACTTCTTCTCCATTAAAAATAAAGGATTGATAAAGATTGGTTTTTCTTTGTTCGTCAGAAGTCCACAAATCGTTATGAATTATATTATCAATATCTGCATATTGAATCACTTCCATCGTTTGTGAATTCCAATTTTTATACAGAGCATTCTCCAATCGATAGATTGTTGACACCCGATATAAAGGAAATGCCACAGGATTTACATTATTCAATCCACTAGCTGTTGTTTGCGATACACAGAAATATGGACAGTTCGAAACATCACTCCAGAAGTTTTCAGCTGTAAGTGTATACGGATTCTTATATGTGTAAATTTCAAGAGACATAATCCACATTCCTTTCCATCTCATCTGTCCAGCTGACATTAGCATTTGAATCAAGATCTTTAAACCATATACAATTCCGTATTGTTCTAGTCAAAGCGACATATAGAATACGTGTTTCTTCTGAGATCTGTTCTTTTATTTCAACAGTGGCATCATAATTAGAGTTATGTTCTATCTCCCCATTGTCAAATCTGACAAAATAAGCAAATTTTTCCTTGTTCAGGTAAATATTCAGCTTTTCTTTGTTTTCATTTGAAATATCTTCATTCATAAATGGGAGAATGACTGTTCCGTATTCTAATCCTTTGGAATGATGAATTGTTGAGCAAATAACTCTAACCTGATTATCATCGTCATGATCAAACAAAGTCCTTCTCTCTTCTTTCTGACTGGTTAAAATGTTGATAGACAAGAACAAAGAAACGGAAGATAGCGACAGCTTTTCAGAATGGTCTGACTGAATTATTTTTTCTATAATTGTCTCGTAATCCAGCATGTACTGTTTCTGGGCATATTTATTATCATTGTAGTTTTTCCACGGCTTTAGTTGATCATATAGTTTTTTCAAAACATGTAAAACCGGTTGATTGTATGTCATTATAATCAGTTCTTCCCAAGAGAAACCACAGTTGCTTACAAAATACTGATTTAAATAATCTGTCAGCAACTTTGTTTTCTCTTCCTGAGTCATCGATTTCATGCATGAATGATCAAATTCTATATTTATGTAATCCGAATCTATCAGATTCAGCAGATAAGTTGGATTGATCGGATTTTGAATTGCAGTTACAAGTTTATACAAATCCAACACTGCATCCTCCTTATACAAAGTTCCACCAATACATTGCTCAATTTCAATATTGCGCTTTTTTCCTTCACTGATTACAGAATCGATATGATAGTTATTGCGTACAAGTAATGCTATAGTTCGTTCTTCCTTAGAGAGTGGACCGTGTGTTAATTGTTTTTCAATTTTATTTTTCTGATCTGCTATAGTCATGAACAAGCAATCATAAAATGCATCAGTATCTTTACCATGTACTGAAATACATGTAAGTACGTCATCATCTGGAGTATCAAAATGTCTGGTACCAAGCAAACGATCATTCTCACCGTATTTCAAAAACTGATGGCTATCAAGATTCTTGAAGATTGGGTCAAATGTATCTAACAGGCGATACTCAGTACGATAATTGCGTTTCAAATAGAATGTCGGATTCCAATCATATTTAAAATCATTTAACCGATCAAACGCCTCAATCGTTGCTCCTCTGAAACGATAAATACTTTGTTTGATATCTCCAACTACAAATACTTTGCAGTTTTCTCCGATTAGACTCTGTAATCTGATAAAAAGATCAATCTGAACATCGTCAGTATCCTGGAATTCATCTATAAACAGGTACTTGATTTTGAAATCATTCAATCTGATCTCATCCATGTGATTTTTCAAGACCCGATTAAGTAAGATGATTGTTTCACTCAAATTGATTTCATTCATCGAATGCATGTACTCCAGATAGTCCGATTCCGACGGAAGCATCACATTTTTTATCACATCATTAAACCACGGCAGATAACCACTTGCTCTACCAAAATCACAGTCATTCAGTTCTTCTACATCAATACTTTTTGTTAGAATTTTAGTAGAAAGATCAGATAATTTCTTTTTGATTTCATACAGATATACTGGCAGTGTATTCAAAAAATTACTATTTTCTCCGGTTTTGCTTTCTATGAATTTATCCAAATATTTATCGTATATCTGATCTCGTATATATTGATCAACTGAAATAGAAAACTGTGATCCTAAGCCAGTATACATTGACAACTGTCTCAATATCTCTATTGCGAATTTATGAATTGTCATTATTCTGGCACGGTCTACATCTTTAATGAACCGATGATAACGATCATCCCCAGTTAACACTGCATAATTCATAAACAGACGTTTCAAACGGTTCTTCATATTATCAGCCGCTTCATTTGTAAAGGTAACCATTGCAAGTTCATCTGCAATATCATCTATATGATCTTTATGTTTATTGCATAAAAAAGCCACTCTTGAAATCATTGAATATGTTTTTCCAGTTCCAGCACCCGCTTTTACAACAACATTTTTATCATCATCAGCATGTTCCACACAGTATTGCTCGAAATTAAAAGTTGTTATCTCTGATAATTTCTGTAATGCTTCCGCTTGTGTATCATTGAAGTGCCCATCTATTACAATTGTTTCGTCTATATCACAATTATGAGAAACCAGGTATATTTCAAAATTAAAAAGTTTCATTTCATTTTTTTGCAAATATCCTGATAAGTCACATGTATCACCATATACCAGGTTCATCCCCTTAGGAGATACATGGAGTTCTACAAGTTTATTCTTCAAGCATTCAATGATCTGTTCATACAGAGAAGGAGAGCTTACAAACAGAATCTGTTTGATACCTGACACATATTGATTAACCGTAGTTACCGCCGTTTCCATATCCAAAGATTCAGCAGTAATAACTCTCAGTTCAGAGTACATATTTGAAATATTAGAATCCGCCATTGGCACATCGATTTCATTCATCTGTCGGACCCTAAATAGCAGATCGCTGTCTAAAGCCTCAAATGACAAATTCGCAGAACCCATTGCTTCTAGGATTTTCCTTTGAAATGTATCCGATGATAAATCATCCTTAAAAATTGTATATTTTTCCTCAACAACAATGTCTAGATGCAGGTCATAATATTCTTCTCTGGTAATTCTTGGAAAACAGACCATGTCAAAAACATACGGATTTGCTTTGAGTCTTTCCTTAATCTTTCTAATCAATGCAAACCTATATCTTCTTGCTTGAATTTTTGGGGATCTTTGAATTCCCAGTGGTTCGTTTAACTGAATTTCATTCGCACTTATAACGTTGACAGTATTTGGTAACCAACCCTTAACTTCAATAATAAGGATTGCCTTATTTGGCATCAGGACACAGAAGTCATATTGTTGTCCATCCACTTCTCTTCCGTTATACACTATATACTCGTCAGGTAAATTGTCTTTAATTGCATCCCAAACAATCATTTCACCATAGTAATCTTCAGGTTTCAGATCAATCATTTTTGCCATAAGACAACCTCCCAATCTATCAGCAAATATTCAGACTACACATGCAAGTGGTCTTTTGTGTTTACAATAGTTTTAATAAGTATCTTGTTCTGAAAATACATCTTTTCTGAGTATTCTCTTTCGTTGTTTGATTGATACATTCCATTTCTACGTAAACACTTTGCGGACACAAAATAATCATTTTGAAGTGAAATGATACTTTCTATTGTCCGTAATATTAACATTATTATAGCATCACTTAATTGCAATTATATAGCTGTCCATACCCTTTTATCTTGATACCTACAACTCACTCGCTTTGAATTGATCATGCGGATTCATTCATTTTCTCAAAAAGAAATCTACACGATTCATCATCTAGACGCATAACATGCTGCGGATACTTGATGAGTATATCTGAGTTTAGTCTTGATATAAGCATCGGTGTCAAAGATCCATTTTTTCTTAAGACAACACATACAGGGTGAAGTATTATCTCTTTCCATTCCATCTGCAGCTTTGGATCAGCATAAAAGTTTTCTACGTTAGATCGACATTCCTGAATATCGGCCCCTCCTAAAGTTCTATAGAGGTATTCCTCCGCTTTTTGACATGAAGTGAAGGTATAGTAATTGTCATCTTCATCCGGACCATATGCATAGGTTGCATCCATTGTAGCCGCAAATCCAGTTGCATCCCATTCATGAATCATATCCATATAAAGAATTGCTCTCTGCCAGCCCTGTTGACTCTGACAAGACCGCTCATACATCTCGTTACTTCTATCTGTGGTAAATCTTTCACCGTTTCCTTTTACTAGTGCAGGAGTACCGTTCTGATCCATTTCATACCAGAACACAGGATTCTTATAACGCAGCTCAACAGGTAGTTGATGCCTTTGATAGTAATCAATCAGTAAATCATCAAGTCTTAGTAAAAGCTTTAACAGATAGTGATTCTCAAGATATTTGTTAATAAAGCCATCACAATACTTTTCTCCACGAACGAGATATGTAAGCATTGTTCTGATCTGCCGAACATTCATTTCTGTAGACAATACATCTTCACAGTATTGTTTATAGTTTTCTAAATACTCTGAATCAGATTCAAATATTGAAGCTATAGACCATATACCATTCGGATATTCAGGATAAGGGAACTCCATGACACCATTAGTTTCTCTACCTGTATGCCACTTTGCCTCAGTTGTACTCTTAACAGCATCGATTGCAATCCGCAGTGCATTGCCATCTGCATTTGCAAGAAGATCATCATCCGTGGTTTCATCCACAGAATTTGTTTCCTGATGCGTATCGGTATTCTTTTCCTGGGCTTTCAACTCTGCCAATCCCATCTGTAGTATCTGTGGATCAGGTATGGTAAAGAGAATGTCCATATCATAATCAGGATTGTCATGAATGAAATCATTGCATGCCTGCAAAGCTTTTCTCCATGCCTGATCTTTTGGATAGCCAAATATACCAGCTGAGATCAATGGAAATGCGATGGAATGACATCCATAATCTTTGGCAAGATTCAATGATGCTTTATAGCAGCCATACAGTTTCTGAGACTCTTTCTTCTTGCCACCATACCATACAGGGCCAACAGCATGAATGATGTATTTTGCATTCAGATGAAATGCTGGAGTAATGACAGCAGAACCAGTATTGCAGTACCCAATATCATCACATGCTTTCTGTAACTGTTTATGTCCTGCAGCTTGGAATATAACTCCACATACGCCACCACCAGCCTGTAGATTTTCATTAGCTGCATTTACGATACATTCTGTTCCTGCTTTTGTTATTCCTAGCTGTTCAATCCTGATTCTGCTCATCTTCTTCATCCTCCATTTCTACTTCAAGAAATTCTTTCAGATCTTCATAATTATATGGATAGGCATTGCTGCCTGAGATCTTTACTGCTTTTCTGCCATTATTGTAGTAGATATCCAGTCCCCATTGTGTTCCATCCATAACAAGCGGATCATTATATGTTCTCTTCCATTCACCTATATGGAGAGCTTTGATTCCGGAAATAAAGTCTTCTTTCCTGTAAGGGCCATATTCTTCTCCTTTATCCATCGTCATCACAGGCTTTTCAACATCCACAAATACCTGATCGTCTGATACTGTAAATGTTCTTGTTTCTTGACCACAGAAGAAACCGCCGATTGTAAACACCAGTTTGCTCATGGAATCCAATGCCTCATTGAAGTCATGATCCTTCTGTTCTGCTTTTGATCGAACATATTCTCCACCAGCTTCTTCGTATGCCTGAATAGCACGTTCCAGATAATCCCGATCGCACTTAAGTCTTGTCAGTCTGCTTGGAAATACTTCTAAAACCATATCATCAGTATTTTCAATGCTTCGCTTTAACTGCCCAATCTGAATTTTAAGGGATCTGATCTTCTTCATGATTTCTTCTTGGGATTTACCTTTCAAGTTCATCGCGTAATATGTTTCCGGATTGATCATCATAACCTGTATCCTCCATAAGTGTAGTTTACTCCATTCTCTTAGAGAAAAGGTCGCCTGACAGGCGACACTATATACATCTTTGCAGAACAAAGAGTTATTTCTTTAAAACAAAGCTCTTAAATCCTCACTACGTATTTGAAATTCAGCAAATTCTTTATTCATCAATCCGTTACATGTTGATGATGCTTATAATCAACTGCCATGGTTCAATATTAATCAAACCATCCTTTTTTCTCCGGTTTATGATCAGATTTTCCAGTGACCTGCTTTTCTGTGGAAATGATCTGATCAATTAAAGATCTTCGGATGTCATCCCATTTTTCTTCAACGTCGTTGCTCCACCCTTCTGTATATTGTATCTGCTTTGCTTTGATGTAAGCATCGTCAAAATCCCCATTTTTTATATCTTCCTGGACTTGTACAACTAGTTGTTGCAATTCAGCTTCCTGTTGCTTTGATTTTGTTTCACCCCTAGCTATATTTACAAATGGAAGAAGAATCATTCCCCCAATGATCAATGCAACTACAAGCATCTCATTACGTTCAGTTTTTGCTTTTTGTTGAATTATATATCTTTCTTGATTATGCTTTTTGTCAACCATTCTTTCATCATGTTCCATCTGTTTAACTTTCGTTTTTGCACGATAAGCCGCTTTGGACTGTCCTTCAAGAACAATTCTATTGCCACAATATTTGCAATAAAATATATCTAACCCATCTTCTATTTCAAGCGTTGCACCACATTTTGGACATACTAATGATTTTTCTTTCATAAACTCCATCCATTCTTTATCCTTTGCTACATTATCATAAAAAGTACACTGCAACAATTCGTCTTTAGTCTCTTTTTAAAATGTATTTATCACTTGACTAATAGCAGATAGTCAACCTCTTTCATACCGTTATAAAAAATAGGAGATCAAGGATCTGTTACCTCGGCAGCCTTCTTTTTCCATTTTCTTTTTCTTATTCTCATAGACTCTTGCTGGCATCCTTTGCGCACTCATTGCTTGTGCTGAATTATGCTTTCTGCTTTTGTAGGATGAAACCGCTATATATACTTTCTTTTTCATATCAATAACCCTTATCCTTTCTGTTTGAATACATTTGAATATATGTTGGCAATTACTATCGGATCTCAATATTTTATAAATTCAAGTGCTTCATTTTTCTGTTTTACAATCATACAATTTGATACAAAAATTGACCTCTTTTCAACAATCCCATTGCCTAGTTCTTTTTCAGAAGAAATCCGCTGAGAAAATGCATATACAGCTTTCAAATCCTGATTAAACAGTGCATCTTCCAAGTACGCTTGGAAATATGGTGCTCCTCCAATTAAAGCAGCATCGTATCCATTTTCCTTAACATATAAAGCCAGGATTTCAGCACGCTGTTCCATATCTTTCAGATCTTCTGGTGTGTTAAATTCGATTAGGCGACTAATTAAATCTTTATCTTCTGGATCTATGCAGCCAGCGCTGATTTGATTTGCTGACATTTTATGATTTGTACAATTACATATCCTCATTTTTATACTCCTACCTTCTTTTATAGTATCGCAAGTAATTGAAAGTGTTTTTTTAGAACAATCTGAAGTATTACTACGCTTTTATACAGATATTCAACGAATCGAATATATCAAGGAAAAACGATTCATCTATTTTATCGTACACTTCTTATACACATATGTGAAAAATTCTTTATTTCATCATCTCTGTGATGTAGCTCTAGTATAAAGAAACTGTTAAATAGCAGCAATTTGAAAGATAAACAAAATATTCTGTTACGTAAACTAAGCAATTAGCAAGAATAATACTAATAATGTGTTACCACCCAAGTAATTAAAAAGACATCTGCATTTAATGTACAGGTGTCTATTTTGATTTGATCCTTACTAAGCATGGTATGCAACGATAAGCAAATGGAACAAATCCGTCTTGGATTAGAATCGTCTCAATCCTTACTAAGCATGGTATGCAACGATTCTATGCGGTTAAGGTAAGAGGTGAATCTGTAGTCTCAATCCTTACTAAGCATGGTATGCAACAATGAAGTTATGCGGTTTTCCGTACTTCATCTGCAATTATCATATCAAAATATATCGAAAATGTTATCTTTTTCGTATGAAAACTGGCTATTTTCATACTTATGAAAGTATTGCGGAGATCTTCACAAACTTTTGCAAACTAATTATTATGACACGAGAATTAAGAGCGAATAAACATGATAATTTCGTTTATCCATTTTAACATTTTGACAATTTTTCTCGATTTATTTCACAGAATTTCTTTCAGAAACATTGTGAAATGTCTCCGATTGATTCACAAAATTAGTTTCCGACGTAAATATAAATGTCTATGTTTTCCAAAAAACTCTCTACAGTTTACATGAACTTACAATCATGATTCTGTTAACGGCTAATTATTTCTATATAAAACCAGATAAGTAACAACTAGTTTGATCAAATACATATATCACTGTTACCATTTATGTTTTTTATAAAATGATTTATAAATATTATGTTACTATTGAAGTAATCAAACGGAAAGGATGAACATAGTAATGCCATTTATCAATATTGATAACGGAGAGCCAACAATCAATCCAGAACATAAACTTAGAATATCATTAAGTGAACGTGCAGCACTTACAATGGCAAATGATATGGATGTCTTTGGAATTGATAAAAAAACAACTTTTTTAAACCAGGTCTTTTCAAATTATAGGGATGATGCAAAAGCGTCTATTTCATTATATCTAGAACATCGAAAAGAAGAACTGAGCCAGATGCTTCATGGAACAGAACTTAACAGCAAAGATAAAATATCTGTTATTGATCATCTTCTTCAGGCAGAACAAAAAAAACTGATCAATCAGGCAAATCAGTATTTTAGGCTCCCAAAAGCATCAAAGAAAGAAAACAATTACCATATCAACAAAAATAACTTTTTGTATCTTACAGAAGATTGTAAGGAAGAGGAATACTACAATTATCAGGCAGGAAAGTATGTACGTGCAGTTTTCGAAGAATACTGTTCTTTGCCATTTATTAAACGAGAGAGAATCTTCCGTAAAGATCTGTACGATATTGTCGAGCAGGCATGTAAAGAACACCGACTCCTAAAAGTCGATGCAATTAGAAATAATGTCAAGTTAATCATTTATGTATATCCATATAAAATCATTTCTGATCCTCTTGATACACAATCATACCTTGTCTGCTATACTCGCCTCAAAGACGAAGATGAATCAAGTAAACGAATAGCTTCATTTAATATGGCGCGAATGAATTTACCAAAGATGCTAAAAGCAAAAGCTGTATTATCCAAAGGAGAAATTGATGAAATTCATAATCGTCTCGCTACAGAATCTCCCGCCTATTTTCTTGGAAATTCAACTATGATAAAAGTAAGACTAACAGAAAAAGGCATTGCTTCATACAATGCCAGATTGTATTCCCGACCAGAAAAAATTGATAGTCTTTCTTCAAGTAATGTTTATGTATTTGATTGTACACCTATGCAAGCATATAATTACTTCTTTCCGTTTGGAGATCAATGCGAAATACTCGAACCAGAGTTTCTACGTGTTCGTTTTCAGGAAACTATGCAAAAGACTTTGTCTCTATACAACAAGAAAGGTTGACTAGTGTCATAAATCGTTAACACACCATTCAATTTTTGAAATAAAACCAGCGTGCATTTCGGAAACGCTGGTTTTTTCGATGTTCTACAGCAACAGAATATCTTTAAATCCTTACTAAGCATGGTATGCAACAATGAAGTTATGCAGTTTTCCGTACTTCATCTGCAATTATCATATCAAAATATGCATGAAATGGTATCTTTCAGAATTAATACATTCTCTTTTTATACACGAAAATCCATGTACCTACACTAGGACATAGATTTTGGCTTCGCTCTTCTGTCAGATCCGTTCACTACCATATAGAAAACAGATCTACGATACAGTCTACGATATCTTCCGCGAAATCACAGACTGTCTCTATCTTCCGCTCGGTTTTTTCGAGCACTGTGTCCACTTCCCATGGCATCGGTACCTTATCTTCCGGTCCCCATACCTTCTGTTCTGTGTTTCTCTTTGTTTCCATCTTCTTTTCCTTCCTTTCTCTTTTCTGTTCTGTTTCTTACCAGAACAGGCTGCTGATGTCAAAGAACAGGTCTGAGACACCATCTGCCACACTGCTGACGACATCGCCAACCGTGTCAAGTGCGATTTCTCCCGCGCAGCTTGCCATGTCTCCGACAAGGTCCACTGCATCACCTACGATCTCTCCAACATCGTCGAATAGACCGTCTACGACTTCTCCCGCCACTGTGCCTACCGCTACTGTTGCAGCGATACCCACAGCAACCGGAATCAGCACAGGTGCGCTTGCTCCAAGAGCCACCCCTGCCGCTCCTGCTGCCAGTTCCCCTGCTGCTGCACCTACTCCTGCTGCCACAGCAGATTCGGCACACTTCGGGACTGCGTGCTCTGCGAACTCGCCAAGAGAATCACCATTAGCAATTGACTTGGCTGCTTCTACAGCGGCTGTTACTGCCGCTCCTGCCACTGCAGAGTTCTTCGCACAGTGTGCTACGTTGGACAGATCCGGCACTGTGTGCGTGAATTTGTCCGCGATTCGTTTTGTTGTTTTGCTGGACACTCCGGTAGAGTCCATCCGTTTCCCAACGCCTGCTTTTTCAGCAAGGTTATTGAAACTCTGTGCGGACTCCTTTGTACCAACAAGCTGTGTCTGCTGGTACTTTCCTGCCTGTACCTGTTTCAGGGTATAGGCAGAGGAGGACGGAGTGTCCTTGAGCTGGTAACGCGCAGCTACCTTGCCATCACACATAGTGACGACATCGACCTGTGGGGCGTTAGCCTGCTGTGTGAGCCTGGTGACTGTTTTTGGATCACCTAGGCTTTCGAGGTTCTTGAGGTCCGTGAATGTAATTTCATTCACGATACCCTTGGCACCCATAGGACTGCCAGAACCGCTTCGACCAGCCATTCTGTTAAGAACGGTGGCTTCGTATGTCTGTCTTACGACATCTGTGCCAACACCTGCGTATACGCCTGCGTTGCATGTTGTTTTCTTTTCCATGTTCTTTCCTCCTTTGGTGATCATCACCATTTCTGTGGTACACCATTAGTATAAAGAAACGGAAAGGTAACAACAATTTGAAAGAAAAATAAAATATTTTGTTACTAAAATGAAGGAAATATCGCTTTAAACATCTATAACCCGTTACTAGTAAGGTAATCAAAAAGACATCTGTATTGCAATCTTACAGATGTCTTTTATAAAGTGATCCTTTCTAAGCATGGTAGGCGACTATGTTTCCGACTGTTGGGAATGCTGTTTGAAAGCGTCTCAATCCTTTCTAAGTATGGTAGGCAACGAGTACTAGTTTCTCTTTAAGGTCTGGGGATGGGTGGTCTCAATCCTTACTAAGCGTGGTATGCAACATATCGGAAAGTCCGCAATGACTAGCGGTAATGGTCTCAATCCTTACTAAGCATGGTATGCAACAATGAAGTTATGCGGTTTTCCGTACTTCATCTGCAATTATCATATCAAAATATATCAAAATTGTTATCTTTTTCGTATGAAAACAGGCTATTTTCATACTTGTGAAATAACTGTGGAGATCTTCACAAACTTCTGCAACATTTTTGTCATTCCCCAAAATCAGCAATCCAGAATTCGTGATAAATCAGTTTCAATTTTTGCCAATTCTGACAATTATATGTTCGAATATTTCATTCATTTTCTTTCCGAAACATTGCGAAATATCTCTAATTGATTCACAAGTGAAATTATTGATTGCTATATGGAAAGTGCTGTTTTTGTGATATTTATGCTTAATTTTAGGTATGTTTACAAGGAACTACACGCAGACCGTGAAACGGGCTGCTGACAACAAACGGCGGTATGCTCCCGGAGAGGGCAGCATACCGCCTGTTTTGTTGTCCGGGGTTTCCAAAGGGGTGCCCCCTTTGGCACACGACTTTGCTTGCAAAGTGTAGTGTGTTATACCTGCTGGCGTGGCTGACGGGGGAAACGGGGTGCGGTGCTTCTTGCGCCCCGTTTGCTCCGGCAGGAAAACAGGCTGAATTTTTGCGAATGGGAATGAGCAAAAAATCGGCCTGTTTTCAGAGAACGGCGGCAGGTATATGAAAGCCCCCGTCCCTCGTCCTACGCTCCGACTTGTGGACAAAGTGTCCCGAAGTTGTGGCCACACTCCCGGAAAAGTAGCAGGACAGCGGGCAACCGTCAAGGCTGAAATGAACGGGGTTACACCCGGCCTTGACCGCCGCCCGCCGCCCCGCTGGATGGGTGGACAAGGCGGCCAATCCCTCAAAGTGCTTGTCCGCGCTCTTTCTGATTTTGAGGTATTCAGTTTTTCAAAATTGAATAA
Organism: Bulleidia sp. HCP3S3_C9; assembly: GCF_052064035.1. Lineage (NCBI taxonomy): Bacteria > Bacillati > Bacillota > Erysipelotrichia > Erysipelotrichales > Erysipelotrichaceae > Bulleidia > Bulleidia sp. HCP3S3_C9. Next base: position 33,842 of record NZ_JBQHWJ010000011.1, read on the forward strand.
TCAAAATAAATTTTTTCGATTGAAAAAATTTTATTTGTTATCATCTTCAATGCCATATTTTTTCTTTTGCCGAATCACATAATTACTGATTTTTTCATCATATAGTGGATACTGGTAATCCAACTGGCATGCCACTTCTGACGAAACCTCCCGGAACAATGCCATACATTGTTCAAAGGATTCCCACATATGGGGATAGGAATCCATATTATAAGTGGACATAAGTCGTTCCCACAATTCCTCTGGGACATATTGCTTCATAAATTTATAGTTTTTTCCCAAACTGAAATGAAATCCCTGTTTGATACCAATCAGCCAGGAAATCATGCGAAGCAATTCTTTTCGTACTATATCATTCATATGGTCAATAGCAAAAAGAATTTCTTTGCGGCATAAGCCCTTTACTACATATGTTGTAGTATTCCAAAATTCATTACAGCAATCGTCAAACATTCTTTGAGTAGGCTTCTGCAAGTGGTAGTCTATATCCGTTGGTATTGGCGGCTTTACGATACGGTTGTCTTTATCCAACAGTAACTTTACCAGTTTATCCCATGTAAAATACTCGTCTATCAGTTCCAGCGGCAGCAAAGTTAAATCTATCTTAACATCATCAGTAAACAGCATTAAATATGAAAATCCCTTTTCTACAGCTGGAAATAATTCCATATCTTCCGGCTTTTGCAGAATCAACCTTTCACCAAATATATCTAGCCATTTATCATCACTTGTGAAGCTGTCCATATCCGTAACAAAAAAAGTAATATCAAAATCCTGAAAATCATCAGGCGGAATATTTGTATTTGTTCTAGATCCTTCCAAAGTAACCATGCGAATGCGTTTGTCTGTTTTTGCAAAATTCAAAACAATATCATAAACTTCCTTTTCTGATCTCATTTTTATCTCCTCCAATTATTGAAATGGGCGGGAAGCCATTTTAAGGGCTTTCCCGCCTTGATTGCCTATCAGCAAAGGTGGGCGAAACTGTCAACGGCGGCGCATTTATGCGCCGTTCATCTTGACCGTTGACTGGATCGGCTGGCTTTGCAATTTCCCATCACTTTAATAAATGCGTTTTCTTCTCAATCGCCGCTTTTACAAGCAAAACTGTTTTGAGATTGACAATCAACATTTCGTAAAACTGGCAATACGAAAACCAAAACGGCAACCGCAATAATCCCTATTCCACAAAGTAAAAACCATTTTTCCACACCAATTCGTTCTGCAAAAATACCGGAACACAGCAAACCCAGCGGCATGGCAAAGGACATCACGCTTCCGAGCAATGAGAAAACACGTCCCAGATATTCTGGTGGAAGCTGCTCTTGAAACAAGGCGTTTTGTACTCCGTAAAATGGAGAGGTTAACCCCATGACTGTACAACAAATTACAAATATAAAAAACGCATTGGTGGGAAGCAACCCGGAAATCGCAATGCTTACCCCCATCACAAGAACCGATAGACCGATTGAAAAAATCCGGTTCTTGAATCCACCCCAAACGCTGAGCAAAATTCCCCCTGCAAGCATACCGCCTGCAAAGGCAATTTCTGCTATGGACGCATGGGTAGGTGTTCCACGAAAGTATCCCATGCTCATCAAAGGGTACAATGCACTGATAGGCATAAAGAAAAACATATATGCCGTTCCAATCCAAAGTAATGCGAACAAACCCTTGTTTTTCTTTAACTCAAAATATCCCTCCTTCATATCCCGGAAAAAGTTGTTTTGGCTTTCGCCTGTGCATATTGGCGGATTTGGAATCGACAGAACCGCAACAACGCTGCAAGCCAGAACTGCGCCGATAATATCCAATAGAATAATCGTGCTTAATGACCAGACACTATATAAGAAAGCGGCAGCGGCTGGGCTGATCAGGGACACGGCGGCCTGCATGGTCTGATTATAACCGGCACACTTTGTTAGCTGGTCTTGAGGAACCATAAGCGGTGTAACTGCGCTGGACGCAGGAGAATGAAAAGCGTTGCCGATACTTCTGACAAATAAGACCAGCATAATGAGCCATATGGGCAGTTCCATAAATATCGAAACGACTGCCAGAAATCCTCCTGTTGCGGCAATCATAAGGTCTGCTCCAATCATCACTCCTTTGCGGCTATGGCGATCCACAAAAGTCCCTGCAAAGGGGCCAATCACAGCTTGAGGAAGAAAGCCCATCAAGGTTGCAATGGATAAGACCATAGCGGAATTTGTTTTTGCTGTGAGATAGAATATAATGGACATTTGCAAAATCCCGCTTGTTATGAGGGAAATGCTTTGTCCTGCCAGCATAGTAAAATACTTCTTTTTCCAAAATTTAGTTTCTGTTGTCATATCAATACCTCCTGTTTTTGTCACATACTCTTTCCTGTGCAACAAAAAGCAGGTATATGCTCCACTATGGGCATATACCTGCATAACAAAAGGCACGACAAGAAATACTCTATGACAATCATTGTCATAAAGGATTGACCTACGTGTTTCTCTGTACGCACGACAAAAAAGCCCATCACATGGAATGAAAAACCGACTTTTTGTTGTTTATTAGCGTACAAAAATTACATACGTAAGCCTTCTCTCCGTTTATAATCCTCTAAGAGGATAGCAAATTTGATAGAGAATGTCAATGATTTATTCAATAGGCAAATTATGTTGTTTCAAAAAGGATAGTTTATCCCAGTAACCTCTTTGAAATAAAATTTTCCCGTTCACAACATGGAAAAATCCGCAGCCTCTTAATCCTAATGGGTCTCTCCATTCTAAAATTGCCCACTGCCCATCTTCAAATATATTTTCTACAATGGCTGTCATATCAGCTGTGGCAAATTCTGTTGTGAACATTTCTCTGATTGCCTCTATCCCAATCACCGGTTCATTTGTTACCTGATGATTGGTTGCGTTATCATGGTACAGACTCACGATTGCCTCAACATCGTGGTCGTTAAAAGCATCTACCCATTTACATACTACTTCTTTTGGTCGTAACATCATGATTTCCTCCATCTATCTTTGTTTCCTTGCCTGCCAGTTCAATCATTTTCTTCGCCAACTGCTGGAATTGGTCGCTGGTTTCCTCGTCCATCGGAAGAAGCTGCCCAACCTGTCCGACGATCATAGCGGTCACATCATCCATAGAAAGCGGCTCCTGCTGGTGGTTTTTCATGGCTTCCTGCATAGTTTGGAACATGGCAGCGGTAATGGTTTCTCCCGGTTGTTCGCCGCTGTCCATCTCTTTCTTAATGTCCCGCAGGATGGTAAGGAACACATTCTTGATTTTTTCAATCTCTGCTTCATGGTCACCCATTTTCTGTGCGTTCAAGAACTGCAAGTCCTGTCTTGCTTCTGCCCGGTGTTCCGGGTATTCTTTCATCAGATCAGACAGGGAAGCTGTTACCATTTCGATAAGCTGGTTTCTTGCTGTTATGCCCTTTGCCGCCGTATCCTTAAAAAAGGGCGACTTTAATACACTACCCGCAATCCATTCTATAATAGGGAACAGCGGCTTTTGCGCAATATTAAATAAAAAAGCCGATAACACATAGGTTTTTTGACCTAATGCGTTATCGGCTCTGCGTCTATGCGTCTGGCACTTTTAATCATTTTTTTTTGAATTTATTATATGTGTTAGCTAACTGTCCACAAGCCGCGTTAATCTCTCTGCCATGAGAAACTCTAATAGTAACTTCAAGTCCTGCTTGCTCTAATTGATGTTTGAATGCAACTATTTCCCGTTTCTGTGGTGCTTTAATTCTTGAATTGCTTGTTGGGTTGTATTGTAACACGTTAATCATAACTTTTTTGCCCCGAAACCATTTTGCAAGTTGTCTTACATCTGAGGGCCGGTCATTTATACCCGGTAAAAGCAAATACGCAAAGACAATTTTGCGATTATGCCTTTCAGAATAGGATAAGGCTTGCTTAACAACATCTTCAATAGCATATATGCGCATGTGAGGAATAATACGATTTCTTGCAGATTGTGTTGCTGCGTGTAAAGATATTGTCAACTGAATTTTAAGATGTTCCTCGCGCAATTTTTTTAATTGATCGACCGGACCAACTGTTGATATGGTAATGCCGTCGGTTGGAAAGTTGAGCCCATATCTATCTCGGAGAATATGGATTGCTTTTATCAAGTTGTCATAATTGAATAAAGGCTCTCCCATACCCATAAAAACGATACGGTTTACTTTTCGACGCAACAATATAATCTGTTGTACGATTTCTGACGATGTTAGATTACGAACAAAGCCATTTCGCCCGGACTCACAAAAAATACAACCAACAGGACAACCGACTTGTGTGCTCACGCAAACAGTTCCACCATCTCGCCGCTTGATAAAAACCGTTTCAATGTATTTGTTGTCTTTCAGTTCGTAAACATACTTTTCAGTATCACTGCTTTTGTAAATATTTTTTACCAACATTGATAGATTTTTTTTGCGTGGTAATTGCTTATATAATTCTTCATATAAGGCTTTTGCTTCATTCTCGCCAATAACTTCCGACATTTCTTTGTAAGTAAATCCGTATGGATCATTCCGTACTTCCGCAGGCGTATATTTAGGTAAACGTTTCATTTTTATATGGTATATATAAATTAGCTCATCCAGCTGAGTCAAATCTATATACATCTCCTTTCTCTTCCGGCTTAGTATCGGCCCGGAAACCGAGTAGAATTGAGATTGTGAATGCGTACTTGTATCTCATTTTTTTGTAGCTTTGACTACGTGAAGGATTATCTGGCCGCTTCGTTGTATGGAAACTGTAATTAGTTAGATGAGCCCTTCTTTTATTGAAGTGAGTTCACATTTTGAACCATATTCTCTGATACTTTTGAAACGGCGATACTGGTATTCGTCACTTATATTTTTGAAAGGAGTAATACCATGATTAACATCGGTATTGATGTCGGTAAATTCAAGCATTGCGCTTCTGTCATGGATGACAAGACCGGCGAAATTCTTATAAAGCCTTTTTTCTTCAATAACGATCAGAAAGGCTTTGATCTGTTCTATTCCAAAACTAAACAGTATATTCATAGAAAACATGCCGTTGGTATGGAAGACACTGGTCATTACATGATCAATCTTACAGATTTTCTTTTGGATAAAAAGTTCACTGTTAGATTTATCAATCCCAGGTCTACCTGCCTTAGACGTAAAGAACTTGGTATGTCTGCCAAGAACGATCGTAAAGATTCTATCCTCATTGCAGAAATGCTCAGTGAGAAAAAATTATGGAGATCTGTAACTCGTATAACGCAAGAAACTGATAAGCTTCGTGAAATTACACGTCTGTATCATCAGTTACAGGAACAGCAGAATGAAGATATGAATCGTCTTCAGCGTGCTTTGGATATTGTCTTTCCAGAAGTGAACAAGCTCTCCTGGACACGCTATTCCAAGGTCTATATGCAATTCTTAGCCAGCTATCCCACTGCTGCTTCTATTGCCTCTGAAGACATCCGCAATCTCCGTAATGCACTT